>JBGSHR010000239.1:0-2432 GCA_041752155.1 Thiobacillaceae bacterium
GGCGCGGGCCGCCAGTTCCGACCAGATCGGCGCCAGACGAGCCTGATCCGCGGCCCGCACCTCCACCACCAGATCCCCAGTCGGCAGGGCCTGGGCGGCGGCGGCGAGCCAGCTTTCCAGCACAGGAAAATAACGCCCGTCCTCTTCCACCAGTTCCTGGAAGGCCAGCTTCACCTGGGCCAGGGTGGCCTCGGTCAGGGCCCAGCGCAGCCGGTCCAGATCGGCCGCCAGACGCGTCTCGGCGGCCTGGACCTGGCGCCGGGCCATGCGTTCCGCCTCCGCCTTGGCGGACAGAACCTCGCGCTCTTCCACCAGTTTCAGCTTCTGGGATGCCTCGGCCAGGATGCGCGCCCGGCCGGACTCCGCGTTCTGGTGCTGCTCCCGCGCCAGGGTCTCGGCCTGGCGGATCAAGGCCTGTTCAAGTTGGCTGACTTGGGTTTCCGTTTCCATTTGCTTTGCGCCTTCTTATTCCGTGCCCACTTTTTCCGTACCGGGGAAATCCCGCAGGGCCTCGGGGCCCAATACCGCGCGCACCACCTCGTCCACCGCCGGGGCATAGTCCTGGGGCGCCGACAGGGACGGGATTTCCGTCACCACGATGCGTCCGCCCTCGTTGCGCAGCCGGTTCAGGGCCGGGCCACCGGCGTGGGACAAGGTGGATTCCAGCAACACCAGGGCCTCGCACTTGGCCAGCATCAGTTGTCCCAACACCTCCTCCACCTTGGCCGGGTCGGCATCGGGATAGACCTCGGCGCCGATCAGGCTGAAGCCGTCGGTCAGGCCGGCGCTGCCCAGCACCACCAGACGCGCGCTGCTTGCGGAGGGTTCGGAATCGCGTTGCATGTCTCGCCCGGGGCGGTCAGATCTTGCCCAGCATCAGGATGGACATGACCAGACCATAGATGGCGATCCCTTCCGCCAGACCCATGTAGATCAAGGTGCGGCCGAACATCTCCGGTTTCTCGGCGATCACCGCCAGGGCGGCGGAACCCACCGGCCCCAGGGCGATGCCGGCGCCGATGGCGGCCAGGGCCGTGGGCAGGCCGATACCGATCAGGGCCAGGCCCTTGCCCAGAGAGATTTCCAGCACGGCGCCGGCCACCGGTTCCGCCGCCATCACCTCCCGCACCCCCAGGAACAGCATGCCGGCCAGGCCCAGGCCGAACACCAGAAAATTGGCCAGCACGCCGCCCTTGAGCCAGTCGGGCGAAGGCAGGCGGCGGGGTTTCATTTCCAACCAGACACCCGCGGCCATCATGGCCACCACGGAGAGCCCCATCAATGCGATCAGCCAAGTCATTTTTTTCTCCTAAGTCACGCGATCAAATAATTAACGCATCAAGCCTGTTTCGCCCCGAGCAGGCGCAAGGGCGTGAACTCCCTGCCGTCGCCGCTGAAGAAGCGGGAAAAACCCTCGTAATACATGAGACGCAGGGCCTGGATGGCGACGATGCCGCCCTCCAGAACGATGATCACCACATTGCCGAGCAACAAGGTGAACCAGTGCCCGGCCATGCCCAGGCCATAGGCGATGGTGAACACCGCCAGAGCCAGGGCGGCGTGGTTGAGGCTGAAGGCGGCCACCCGCATGAAGGACAAGGTGTTGGCAAACAGGTTGATGCCGGTCTCCAGGGTCTCGATGGTCATGACCAGGGCGCGCTCGCCCAGGCCGGCGCGGGCCTCCACCCATTTGAACACGGCCACCGTGACGATGCCGAGAATGGCCAGGGCCCAGGCCGGCCGGGCGATGTCGGCGGCCCCGGCCAAGCTGGCCAGACCACCCACGGCACCCAAGTAGAACACCAGGCCGGCCAAGCCGGTGGAATCACACAAGGCTTCGGCCCAATGGCCCGCCATGAGCTTGTTGTAGATATTGGCCAGCAGGGTAAAAACGATGAAGCCGACGCCGAAGGCTACCGCGATCGCAAGGACACGGATCGGGTCGTGCAGGGGGGAAAACCAGACCGGTTCGAGCATGTCCTCGTAGCCGAACACGCTGCCGTAGAGCAGGCCGAACAGCATGGACACCGCGCCGGCGCTCACTCCCAGCCACATGGCGCGCCCCAGTTTGCGGCGCAGCAGCACGGACAACGCCAGGATCACGCCACCGTGGCCTACGTCGCCGAACATGGCGCCGAACAGCAGGAGATAGGCCGGGGCGAACAACAGGGAGGGGTCGAACTCGCCGTAACGCGGCACGCCGTAGCTCTTGACCAGGGGAATGAAGGGGCGCAGCCAGAACGGATAGCGCAACAGGGAGGGCACCTGGCCGTTCTCTTCCGCCTTGGGCTGACGGACTGAAATCAAGTAGCGGCCGTGAAAACGCGCCTCCAGGGCCTGCTGCAAGTCGTCCAGGGCATGTCTGGGCACCCAGCCGGTGAACACCGCGAGGCGGCCCTTGCCGCGCACGCCGGCCAACGCGGCCTCGGCCA
>JBGSHR010000240.1:0-6797 GCA_041752155.1 Thiobacillaceae bacterium
CCGGGGCCAACCAAGAGCCGACCGGCGACCTTCCCCCCCTGGACCCACCGGTGAGTTGCCTGGGCGACCAGCCCTGCGCCGAACGCGCCCCCGAAACCGCGCCGCGTGACCGGGAGCAGGCCAACGCGGTGCTGGAACAGGTCTACGCCCTGCCCGAATCCGAAAAGGCCTACCTGCTCGACAAACTGCGCGGCGCCAAGGGCTTCGCCATTTTTCCCAACGTGCACAAGGGCGGCATCATGGCGGCCGCCCTGTACGGCAAAGGCATCCTGTCCTACCGGGACGACCGGGGGGCCTGGAGCCCGCCCATCCTGCTCACCATGGAAGGCCAGAGCCTGGGCCCCCAGTTCGGCGCCCAAAGCAACAACGTCATCTTCATCTTCACCACCCTCTGCGGCATCAAGGATTTCCTTTCCGGCCACCACCACGTCAGCACCAGTGGATTGGGCACCTCGGTGGAACATGTGGGCGATACGGCCCCATCGGAGCCCCTGGGCATCACGGTCCATACCTTCGAGCGGGGCATGTTCCTGGGCCAGTCCCACGACCGCTACACCATCAGCATCGACGAGGGCGCCAATGCCGCCCTCTATGGCGTGGCCTTGAAGCCCGGTTGCATCGTGGAAGGCGTCCGCTTCGGGCTGAAACCGCCCTGGATACAACGCTATTTCGAGCGACTGCACCTGCCACCCGGACAGCCCCATGACTCCACGGAACTGAAATGACGGCGCGAACGGCGCGCCGCTTCGTCACCCGCTGGGCGCCACACTGGGGAGTACTGAAATATACAGTGTTCACCCCATTCCCATAGGCCGAGCCCGCGCGTAGTTTGGGCTCCACCTTGATGCCGCATTGTCAGGCGGTGACACAGCATGTCGGCCCAGAGCTTGTTGGCCCAGCGCGTGTTGGCAAGGTATTCCAATCCAACCGGGAGAGATTCATGAAACTCAAGACACTGACCTTGACCTTGGCCTGTATCGGCGGCATCGGCCTGTCCGTTCCCGCCCTTGCCAGCTATGGTTCCACCAACGTGGGCGACATCACCGGCGCCCTGACCACCGGCGACCTGGAGTTCTATGCCAACGGCCTGGTGCCCATCAACACGGGCCTGTTCGAATACGACTTCTTCTTCCAGACCAGCGTGTCCTACTTCGGCCTGGGGGTGGTGGCGGACCTGCCCTCCATCAGCACCAAGTACAACATCGAGGATCTGGAGGTCTTTCTCTATTCCGACGCGGGCACAGTAGCCATGGCGGACCCGGCGGACACCAGCCTGTTCATGATTGGCTCCGGTGACTACATCACCGGCGGCGGCCAACTGGGCGCCGGCAACTACTATTTCCGCATCGTCGGCGATGCGGTGGGCACCCTGGGCGGCCAGTTCTCCTACAGCGCCTCCGCCGTTCCCGTGCCCGATGCCGAAACCTGGGCCATGATGGCCATGGGCCTGGGCCTGCTGAGCCTGCGCCTGCGTCGACATAAATCGCGCGAACGGATCGCCTGATCGGCTTCAAGCGCCCCAGGAACGCCGGCCCAGGCCGGCGTTCCTGTTTCCGGGCCAAAACGAAGAGGACCGCGAACCAGATCCCGTTGATCCCTGTCTCAAAGGCTGGCAAACGACGGGAGACGGAACGATGGCGATAGTTGGGATCTTCTGCATCCTGCTGCTGGTGTTCACCACGCTCATTCACTACGAAGTGCTGCGCGCACTGGCCATGGGCCTGCCGAGAATCGGCGTACCGCCCCGAACCAAACTGATCGTCGTCATCTTCGGTGCTTTTTTTGCCCACGCGCTGGAGATCGTGCTCTATGCGCTCAGCGTCTACGTGCTCGCCCGCTACGGGGGGCTGGGCACGCTGAGCGATGTCAGCCGCTTCACCCTGAATGTTTGCCTGTACTTCTCGGCGGAGACCTATACCTCCCTGGGCTATGGCGACGTGGTGCCCGGGGGCGATCTACGCATGCTCGCCGGCGTGGAGACGCTCAACGGCCTGTTGTTGATCGGCTGGTCGGCCTCGTACACCTACATCGCCATGGAGCGCTTCTGGAATGATGACGACATGGCCAAGGGCGCCCGCCAAACCTAGACCCGCCAGACCGCAACGCACATGCCGCCCAATCTTTCCTGCAGCGGCGCGGGACTGCTGCTAGCCTGTGGCGTCCCGCGGCGCATTGCCCAGGAAATTCGGGCATGGGGAATTCGGGCATGGGAAATTCGGCATGGCTAAAAACTGGTCCGCCCGCGTCAGCCGCGCCAGCGATGCGCTGGACCTGGAGAAGGGGGTCTTCACCTGGGACGATCCGGAACGTATCGCCCTGTCCCTGATGCGCTCGGCCGACCTCAGCACGCGCCGCAAGTCGCCGCCCTTCCGCTCCGCCATGTCCATGCTGGTTTTTTATATCAATCGCGCGGGCAAGCACCTGGACCCGGAACGCAGGCGCATCCTGGAGCAGGCAAAGCTGGCGTTGCGCAAGGCCTATGGCCGGCGCTGATCAATCAAAGGAGGCTGTGATGTACCAAGGCGGATGCCTATGCGATACGGTGCGCTTCGAGATCACCGGCGCTCTGCGCAATATCGTCTATTGCCATTGCTCCCGCTGCCGCAAGGCCCAGGGCAGCGCCTTCGCCAGCAACGGCATCGTCCGGGCCGAGGACTTCCGGATCGTCGCTGGCGAATCGGCCCTGGCCGGTTACGAATCCTCGCCGGGACAAACCAAGTATTTCTGCAAACATTGCGGCTCCCCCATCATGAGTCGCAACCTGGCCAAACCCGACCAGGTACGGGTGCGGCTGGGCACCATCGAGTCGGACATCGCCGAGCGGCCCCAGGCCCATATCTTCGTTTCCTCCAAGGCCAACTGGGAGGAAATTTGCGGCGACCTGCCCCAGTACGACAGCTACGAACCGGGGCGATAAACCCAGGCAAGCACAGGAAAGGCATATGGCGAAAGCATTGAATCAGCGCATCGTGGCGGCCCCACCGGCCCCGGAACTCCAGGAAATCCGGCCGGGCCAATCCATCGAACTCCTGAAGGAACTGCACATCCTCACCCGGGATGGGCGCATGAACCAGGACAGCCGGCGCAAGCTGAAGCAGGTCTATCACCTCTACCAGTTCATCGAGCCGCTACTCAAGGCCGTGCAAGAGCAAGGCCAGGGCATCCGCCTGGTGGACCACGGGGCGGGCAAGTCCTACCTGGGCTTCATCCTCTACGACCTGTTCTTCAAGGAGCTGGACCAGGCCGGCCCGGACGGCGCCCACATCTACGGCATCGAGACCCGGGAGGAGCTGGTGGCCAAATCCCAGGCGCTGGCCCAGCGATTGGGGTTTGACGGCATGTCCTTCCTCAACCTGACGGTGGCGGAATCCATCCAGTCCGATCGGCTGCCGGAGCGCATCGACCTGGTCACCGCCCTGCATGCCTGCAATACCGCCACCGACGACGCCATCCGCTTCGCCCTGCACCGGCGCGCCCGCTTCATCGTGCTGGTGCCCTGTTGCCAGGCCGAGGTGGCGGCGGTGCTGCGCAAGAACAAGGGCCGGGACCTGGGCCGCAGCGCCCTCACCGAACTGTGGCGCCATCCCATCCACACCCGGGAATTCGGCAGCCACGTCACCAACGTGCTGCGCTGCCTGCAACTGGAGGCCCACGGCTACCAGGTGAACGTGACCGAGCTGGTGGGTTGGGAACATTCCATGAAGAACGAGCTGATCATCGCCAGCTACCAGGACCTGCCGCGCCGGCGCCCCACGGAGCGCCTCACCGAGGTGTTGGCCACCCTGGGCCTGGAGGAGATGAGCGAGCGCTTTTTCGCGCCGGAAACGGCTGGATAGTGGCGAGGGGCGAGTAGGCCAGCAACCCATGAGCGCTTCCCTCGATACGGCGCCATGCGCCTACTCGGGACGAACGGGTCAGGGTGGACCGTGCTGGATATGCCGCCCTTGCCCCTTCTTGCCCCTTGCCCCTTGCCCTAACCCCGGGCCGCCATGACCCGGTCCCGGCCATTGTCCTTGGCGGCGTAGAGGGCCCGGTCCGCCCGGGCGGTCAGGGCCTCCAGGTCGGCATCGCCCTCCGATCGCACCGCCACGCCGACGCTGATGGTGACGTGGAACAGGTCGTTGTCCCGGCCGAACACGTCCTTGCGGATCGCCCGGACGATGCGCTCCCCCAGCACCAGGGCATCCTGCAACGGGGTGCCGGGACCGACGATGCAGAACTCCTCGCCGCCGTAGCGGAACACCACGTCGTCCTTGCGGCAGTTGTTCTGGATCACCCGGGCCACCTGGGTGAGGACCAGATCGCCTATGTCATGGCCGCGCTCATCGTTGACCCGCTTGAAGTGGTCGATGTCCAGCATGAGGCAGGACAGGGGCGCGCCGTTGTGCAACGAGAACGACCATTCCTGGTTGAACCGATCCAGGCCGTAGCGCCGGTTGTGCAGCCGGGTCAGGGGGTCGGTGAGGGCCTCCTGGAGCAGGCGGCGGTTGCTGCGGGCCCACTCCCCGGAGGAGCGGATCACCGATTCCCGCTCGCTCCGCACCGCCCCCTGGAGCGCCACCACCCGTTGCGCGGAGTTGAGCCGGGCCATGAGGGAGGCCTCGCTGTAGTTGAGCAGCAGGTAGTCGGCGGCCCCCGCCAACATCAAGCGGGCGACGCCAGCCTCCTCCTCGGGTGGGATCAGGGCGATGCAATAGGCCTGGCGCCCGCCCTCGGTGGCGCGCAGTTCGCGCAGGGTGGCGACGGAAGCGTCGCCACTGTCCGGCAACTGCACCATCATGACGTCGGTGTCGTTGCTCGCCAGCAGGCGCAATGCGCTTTCCCGGTCCGTCGCCAGTTCCACCAGGAGCCCCATGGTCTCCAGGGAATCGGCCAGGCCGCGCAGCTGATTGGCATCCTGGGCGATCAGGGCCAGGCGCATGGGCAGCACCACCAGGGCCGAGAGGCCGTCTGTCTGGGCGAGGTCGGGCGGCGTCGTGAGCAGCAGCTTGATATCGCTGAAATCCCGGGTGGGCAGGCGCAGCTCGCGCCCCCAGCCCTGCCATTGCTTTACCACGCTTTCTACCAGGGGTGGCACCTGGGTGTCCTCCAGACCGAGCTGGGCGGCGGCGTGGTACAGGGAAGGCAGGCGCTCCCAACGTTGGGTCGCATCCAGGTTGAGCAGCGCCCCGACCTTGCCGGAAAAATGCAGCGCACTGGTCAGGGTCTGGGCGCGGGAACCCGCCGCGAACGGGGCCTCGTTGGGTAATTCGTGATAACGCACCGCCTGGTGGAATATCTCCGGCAGCCCCCAGTCTTCCAACAGGTCCGACGAGAGGGCGGCGTGGTCCAGACCGAAGCTGGCGCTTTCCGCCTCGCGCAGGGCCAGACCACTCAGCCCCCGGCCCAGCATCTCGTCGTATTCCACCGGGAACACGGTAGCCAGGGCCAGACGGCCGATCCCGGACAACAGGCCGCAGGTGAAGCTCTCTTCCGGCGGGCACTGGGCCTGGGCCGACACCTGCTGGGCGGTGATACCGGTGGCCAGGGAGGCGGTCCAGTAGCCCAGGTAGTCGAAGGCGGCGCAAGCACCGCTGCGGTAGTGGTCCACCAGGGAGAAGCCCAGGGCGATCTGGCGCACCCGGAACAGACCGAGGAAGACGATGGCATGGGGCAGGGAGGCGATGTGACGCAGGCTGCCGCCGTGCACGGCGTTGGCATAGCGCAGGATGCGACCGGACATGGCGGGGTCGGTCTGCACCAGATGGGTCAGGGTCTGGACGTTGGCATCGTTTCTTTGCGTCAGCTCCAGCACGGCCAGGGCCACGCCCTGGGGCGAAGGCAACATGCCGCTCGACTTCAGGGCCTCGAAACGCTGTTTGGCATCGTCAATCATTCGTTCCCTATCTCCCCCCGGTTCCCAATGGCATCCCGGCTCGACACAGCTTCCCGTATCACCCGCCCTGATCAATCAGTCGGGCCGACTCGATTATGCCCTGCCAGGAAGCGGGGAATATGAACGCGATGGATGAGTGGTTGAAAAACCGGGATCGATGGTATGACGAAGCTTATTTCACTCCTCGTTCGCCCCTCACAGCACGACCTTGACGGCCGGGTGTCCGGTCAACTCCCGATAGAGATCGTCCAACTGGGCGCGAGAGGTAGCGCGTATGGTGCAGGTCACGGAGAGGTAGGCGCCGCCGCTGGAGGCGCGCATTTCCACGCTCCCGGCCTGGAAATCCGGGGCATGGCGCAGAACGATGGCCACCATGGTCTGGGCGAAATCGTCGCTGTGGGCCCCCATGATCTTGATGGGAAAGTCGCAGGGGAATTCCAGCAGGGTATCTTCGCTCATTGGGGGACCTGGCCTCGCATCACTGTATGTTTGTAGCGCAGGTAGGCGGCGAGCATGCGCCGGAACCCGGGGCCGGGCCGGCCGTCGCCTACCGGGCGGCCGTCCAGGGTGGTCACGGCCAGCACCTCCTTGGTGGAGGAAGTGAGCCATATCTCGTCGGCGCCGCGCAGTTCCGCCTCGGTGATGGGGCGCACGGCATGGGCCATGCCTTCCGCCTGGGCGATCTCCAGCACGACTTCATAGGTGATGCCGGGCAACATCAAATTGGATAGGGGCGGCGCCAGGATGACGCCGTCCCGCACGATGAACACGCTGCTGGCGGAGCCTTCCGTCAGCCAGCCGTCCCGGATCAGGATGGTTTCGGCGCAAGCGGCATCCACCGACAACTGGCGCAGCAGCACGTTGGCCAGCAGCGAGGTGGTCTTCAGGTCGCAGCGCAGCCAGCGGTTGTCCGGGGCGGTGA
>JBGSHR010000241.1:0-3078 GCA_041752155.1 Thiobacillaceae bacterium
TCCAACCGCAGCTGCAATGTCTGCGGCAAAACGCGCATCGCCCAGCGCGAAGTTACCATGGGTTGCCTGACGGATGGCATCTACTACGCCCGGGTCCAATTCATACCGGAACAGCTCTCGATACGCCATCTGTCGCTCGGCAAATAATAGGGGACAGACCACGGTTTCTATTCAAACAATCCCCCTGACTTCACTCCGGAATTTTCTCAACCAACCCAAAATACGGGGGTTGTCCGTCTTGGCGTGGATATTAAACCGTGGCCTGTTCCCTATTATTCCGATCGGCGTTTTTCTCCGCTGCCCGGGTCGCTCCGGATCAGGCTGGGGGAATCGTAATGGACCTACTGCGGCCGGCTCAATATCTCTATGGTCATAGCCCTCCCTCTGATCCAATTGTCAGGAGGAAAGATGTCCGGGGGATGGCAGGGAACAGCGGCCAGTATTGCGCGAAGCCGTCGACCCGGGGCCCATGGTGCATGCTCAGGAACAGGGGATTCCCGCCGTGGAGAAGCGCCCCGTCCTAGGCTCAGTCGCGGAAGTTCTGGAACTGCAAGGGCGCTTCGGTGATTTCCTTGCGCACCAGGGCGATGGTCTCCTGCAGCAGGTCGCGCTTGGCGCCGGACACGCGCACGCTGTCGCCCTGGATGCTGGCGGTGACCTTGAGCTTGGAATCCTTGATGTGCTTGACGATCTTCTTGGCCAGCTCGATCTCGATGCCGTTCTTCACGGTGACCTGGCGCTTCACCTTGTTGCCGGAGACCTTCTCGCTCTTTTCGGCGATGTCCAGGCAGCGGGTGTCCACGTTGCGCTTGACCAGTTTGTTGTTGAGCACCTCCTGCACCTGGTCGAGCTGGAAGTCGGTGTCGGCGTACACCGTGAGCACGTAGTCCGCCTGCTCGACGCGGGCGTCGGAGCCCTTGAAGTCGAAGCGGTTGGCGACCTCCTTGTTGACCTGGTCCACGGCGTTGCGGATTTCCTGTTTATCCACTTCGGAGACGATATCGAAGGACGGCATGGCATTCCATAAAAGGGTATAAGAAGCCGTGATTATAAATTCACTGCGCCGCCCTCTCGCCCCCGCTTCTCCGCCCGTTTAAAATCGGGACGCTTTTTACTGTTTTATAAGGAACAACACCCCATGGCACGTGTCACCGTCGACGACTGCATCAAGCACATCCCCAACCGTTTCGAGATGACCCTGGCCGCCGCCTACCGCGCCCGCCAGATTTCCACCGGCTCCACCCCCAAGGTCGATCCGGAAAAAGACAAGCCCGCCGTGCTCGCCCTGCGTGAAATCGCCGAAGGCCTGACCGGCGCGGACATTCTCAAGAAGCCGCCTCTCTGACCAGCGCAAGCCGGGGCAGCATCATGGAATCGCCCGCGCCAGCGCCCGTTCCTCCGCTGCCCGCGGCGTTCTCCTACCTCAAGCCCGAGGACACGGAGACCTTCCAGCGCGCCTACCAGTTTTCCGCCCGCGCCCATGAGGGCCAGTTCCGCCAGGGCGGCGACCCCTACGTTACCCATCCCCTGGCCGTGGCCGGCATCCTGGCCACCTGGCACCTGGACGCCCCCACCCTGATCGCCGCCCTGCTCCACGACGTGGTGGAGGACACCGGCATCAGCATGGAGGAGATCACCGAGCAATTCGGCAAGCAGGTGGCGGCACTGGTGGATGGCGTCACCAAGCTGGACAAGATCCAGTTCGAGACCAAGGCCGAGGCCCAGGCCGAGAATTTTCGCAAGATGCTGCTGGCCATGGCGCGGGACGTGCGTGTCATCCTCCTCAAACTGGCCGACCGCCTGCACAACATGCAGACCCTGGAGGCCATGCGCCCGGACAAGATCCATCGCATCGCCCAGGAGACCCTGGAGATCTACGCTCCCATCGCCAACCGGCTCGGCCTCAACCGGGTGTACCAGGAACTGGAGGACATTGCCTTCCTGCACCTCCACCCGGGCCGCTACAAAGTGCTGGAGAAGGCGGTCAAATCCGCCCGGGGCAACCGCAAGGAGGTGGTGGACAAGATCAAGATCGCCATCGAAACCAAGCTCAAGGAATGCAACATCCCGGCCCAGGTGTTCGGGCGGGAAAAACACCTGCACAGCGTCTACCGCAAGATGCAGGAAAAGCACCTGGCCTTCTCCGAGGTATTCGATATCTACGGCTTCCGCATCGTCGTCGAGGACGTGCGCGCCTGTTACCTCACCCTGGGTTCCCTGCACTCCCTCTACAAGCCCATCCCCGGCAAGTTCAAGGACTACATCGCCATCCCCAAGCCCAACGGCTACCAGTCCCTGCACACCACCCTGTTCGGCCCCTTCGGCGCGCCCCTGGAGGTGCAGATCCGCACCCAGGAGATGCACCGCATCGCCGAGGCCGGGGTCGCCTCCCACTGGCTTTACAAAACTGGCGACACCTCGCTGTCCGACGCGCAGATGCGCACCCACCAATGGCTGCAAAGCCTGCTGGACATCCAGGCCGATAGCCGCGACTCGGTGGAATTTCTGGAACACATCAAGGTGGACCTGTTCCCGGACGAGGTCTACGTGTTCACCCCCAAGGGCCGCATCGTCGCCCTGCCCCGGGGCGCCACCGCCGTGGACTTCGCCTACAGCGTGCACACGGACGTGGGCAACCACTGCGTCGGCACCAAGATCAACGACGAATTCATGCCCTTGTCCACGCCCCTGAAGAACGGCGACCGGGTGGAGATCCTCACCTCGGAATCCGCCCGTCCCAATCCGGCCTGGGCCCACTTCGCCCTCACCGGCAAGGCCCGCTCCCATATCCGCACCGCCCTCAAGACCACCCACCGGCACGAATCCATCAAGCTGGGGGAACAGCTCCTGAACCAGGCGGTGCGCGCCCTGGGGGCGCAGCCCAACGATATCGCCGATGCCACCTGGGAACGCTACAGCAAGGAGGCCGGACGCAATCGGGACGAAACCCTGGCCGACATCGGCCTGGGCAAGCGCCTGGCCTTCGTGGTGGCACGGCAACTCCTGGCCAAGGAAGAGGACAACGCCCCGCGCGCCAACGCCGGCCCCATGCTGATCCGCGGCGCCGAGGGCGTGGCG
>JBGSHR010000242.1:0-6706 GCA_041752155.1 Thiobacillaceae bacterium
CCAGAAACAGGGTGCCGCCGGCCGCCGCCTCCACCAGGCCCGTCTTGCGCGCGGCGGCGCCGGTGAAGGCGCCTTTCTCGTAGCCGAACAGTTCCGATTCGAACAGGTTTTCCGTCATGCCCGAACAGTCCACCGGCACGAACGGCTTATTGCGCCGGGGGCTCAGGCTGTGCACCGCCTGGGCGGCCAGTTCCTTGCCGGTGCCGGATTCGCCCAGGAACAGCACCGGGGTCATGGCCGGCGCGGCCCGGTTGATGAGTTCCAGCATGCGCGCGAAGGCGGCGGAGCGCCCCACCATGCCGAAGGCGCCGGGCTGACTGCCGGTCTCGTGCAGGAAGCGCATGGTCTCGACGAAGTAGGTCAGCTTGCCGGCGGCGTCGTGGATGGGGATCAACTCCACGTCCACGTATTCCTCGCCCCGGGGGGTGTGGTGCAGGTGCAGCACCCGGCTGGCCTGGCCGGTCTTGATGACGGTCTGGCGCGGGCAGGATTCGCCGCACAGGTCGCAGGGCTGCTGAAAGTGGTGGGAGACGCCGTAGCAGGTGCGGCCGATGATGGCCTTGGGGTTGCCGAACTCGCGCTGGTAAGCCTGGTTGGCGGCCAGGATGCGGTAGTCGGTGTCCACCAGGATGCGCGGCTCGGGCAGCGCTTCCAGCAGGGAGATCATTTCGGCGGGCAGGTTCATGGCGCTGGGGTAAGAGGCAATGGCTTTGTCAATTTTGGCATTAATGCCATTTTTGTCCGTCAGTTTCTACATTTTTTGTAGCCTGGTCCCGCTGCGGCAATTCGCCACATTGCCCGGCATCCACCAGGAAACCAAGAATGCACGGGCCTGCCGAGCCATGCGAAAGCTTGCGGCGCGGCTGGCACGTTTGCTGCTAACAGGACCTACCCCAACCGCCATTTCCGCCATGAAACCCCTGCGCCATCGTCCCCTCGCCCGCGAGTTGCTGCTCATCGTGGCGGTGAAGATCGTGCTCATCGTCGCCCTCAAGCTGGCCTTTTTCAGCGATCCCCCGCGGCCCGATGGCGCGGCCACCGCCCGCGCCCTGCTGGCCTCCGAACCCGCCCCCACCTTGTCGAAGGGAAATCCGTCCCATGAATGAGACCGTCATCGAGCTGTCCCGGCTGCAATTCGCCGCCACCGCCCTGTACCACTTCCTGTTCGTGCCCCTGACCCTGGGCCTGTCCTTCCTGCTGGTGATCATGGAGACGGTCTACGTCATGACCGGCAAGCCCATCTACAAGGACATGGTGAAGTTCTGGGGCAAGCTGTTCGGCATCAACTTCGCCCTGGGGGTCACCACCGGCATCACCATGGAGTTCCAGTTCGGCACCAACTGGGCCTATTACTCCCACTACGTCGGCGACATCTTCGGCGCGCCCCTGGCCATCGAGGGGCTCATGGCCTTCTTCCTGGAGTCCACCTTCATCGGCCTGTTCTTCTTCGGCTGGGAGCGCCTCACCAAGATGCAGCACTGGGGAGTGACCGTGCTCACCGCCATCGGCTCCAACCTGTCGGCCCTGTGGATCCTCATCGCCAACGGCTGGATGCAGGACCCGGTGGGCGCCGAGTTCAGCTACACCACCATGCGCATGGAACTCACCAGTTTCTGGGAGGTGATCTTCAACCCCACGGCCCAGGCCAAGTTCGTGCACACCATATCGGCCGGCTACGTCACCGGTTCCATGTTCGTGCTGGGTATCTCCGCCTGGTACCTGCTCAAGGGCCGGGACGTGGAGTTCGCGCGCCGCTCGTTCCGCATCGCCGCCGCCTTCGGCTTCGCCTCCGCCCTGTCGGTGATCGTGCTGGGGGACGAATCCGGCTACGCCGTCACCGAGTCCCAGCAGTCCAAGCTGGCGGCCATCGAGGCCATGTGGGAGACGGAGCCCGCCCCCGCCGGCTTCACCCTGTTCGCCCTGCCCGACGAGCAGGCCGAGCGCAATGACATGGAGGTGAAGATTCCCTACCTGCTGGGCCTCATCTCCACCCGTTCCACCGACAAGACCGTGCCGGGCATCAAGGAGATTCGCGCCAAGAACGAAGCCCGCATCACCTCCGGCATCCAGGCCGTGCTGGGCCTGGAGCGCCTGCGCCGGGATGCCCGCGACAGCGGAGCCAAGGCCCTGTTCGAGGCCCACAAGGCCGATCTGGGCTACGGACTGCTAGTGAAGAAATACGTGAGCGACGTAAGCCGGGCCACCCCGGAGCAGATCCGCCAGGCGGCCCACGATACCGTGCCCCGGGTGGCCCCCCTGTTCTGGGGCTTCCGCCTCATGGTGGTGCTGGGCTTCGGCTTCGCCCTGCTGTTCACCCTGTCCTTCTGGTACTCCATCAAGAACACCTTCACCGAGAAGAAGTGGCTGCTGCGCTGGGCCGTGCTGTTCATCCCCATGCCCTGGATCGCCGCCGAGCTGGGCTGGGTGGTGGCGGAGTACGGCCGCCAGCCCTGGAGCATCTTCGGCGTGCTGCCCACCCACCTGTCCGCCTCCACCCTCTCGGTCGGCAGCCTGATGGGTTCCATCGCCGGCTTCGTCGGCTTCTACACCCTGCTGCTGATCGTGGAGATGTACCTGATGTTCAAGTTCGCCCGCCTGGGGCCCAGTTCCCTGGGCACCGGCAAATACCATTTCGAACGCGCCGCCGCCTGACTCCCCTCCCCCCGTGGGGAAGGGGCCGGGGGTGAGGGAACACGCCGTGACCAAGGCAACCGTCGCTCCCTCACCCCGGCCCTCTCCCGAGGGGAGAGGGAGCAAAACCTAGGAGATTGAAATGCTGGATTACGAAACCCTGAAACTGATCTGGTGGCTGCTGGTGGGCGTGCTGCTGCTGGGCTTCGCCGTCATGGACGGCCATGACATGGGCGTGGGCACCCTACTGCCCTTCGTCGGCAAGACCGATACCGAACGCCGGGTGGTCATCAACACCGTGGGGCCCCACTGGGACGGCAACCAGGTCTGGTTCATCACCGGCGGCGGCGCCATCTTCGCCGCCTGGCCCCTGGTCTACTCCACCGCCTTTTCCGGCTTCTACTGGGCCATGCTGGCGGTGCTGTGGGCGCTGTTCTTCCGCCCGGTCGGCTTCGACTACCGCTCCAAGATCCAGAACGCCACCTGGCGCAAGACCTGGGACTGGGGCCTGTTCGTCGGCGGCGCGGTGCCGCCCCTGATCTTCGGCGTGGCCTTCGGCAACCTGTTGCAGGGGGTGCCCTTCCACTTCGACGACAACCTGGTGTCCTACTACACCGGCACCTTCTGGGCCTTGCTCAACCCCTTCGCCCTGCTGGCCGGCGTGGTGAGTTCCGCCATGATCACCTTCCACGGCGCCAACTACCTGATGCATCGCACCCAGGGCGCCGTGTTCGAGCGCAGCCGGCGCTGGTCCATGGCCAGCGGCATGGTCATGGTGGCGGGCTTCCTGCTGGCCGGCCTGTTCGTGGGCCAGTTGCAAGGCTTCGTCATCACCTCGCCGGTGGACCCCAACGCCCTGCCCGACCCCCTGGCCAAGAGCGTGATGATGCAAACCGGCGCCTGGCTCGGCAACTTCCGCAGCCTGCCGATCCTGTGGCTGGTGTCGACCCTGGGCGTGCTGGGCGGCCTGGCGGGGGTGGGGCTGGCCATCCTGCGCAAACCGCTGACGGCCTTCGTCGCCTCCGGGCTGGCCATGGCCGGCATCATCGGCACGGCGGGCGTGGCCCTGTTCCCCTTCATCATGCCCTCCTCCAGCGACCCCCGCTCCAGCCTGACGGTGTGGGACAGCGTGTCCAGCCACCTGACCCTGGGCCTGATGTTCTGGGCCACGGTGATCTTCATGCCCCTCATCATCGTCTACACCTCCTGGGCCTACAGCAAGATGTCCGGCAAGGTCACCGAGCAATTCATCCAGGCCCATGACAAGGCCGCCTACTAAACTGAAAAGGAGATGACCATGTGGTATTTCGCCTGGATCCTGGGCGCCAGCCTGGCGGTATTGTTGGCCGTGCTCAACGCCATGATGTGCGAGGCGCGGGAATGCGCCTTGCGCGACCTCGACAACGACCATAAGGAGGGCTGAAATGCATATCGCCGTCACCAGCCAGAACCGCAAGACCATCACCGGCCACGCCGGCAAGTGCCGCAAGTTCTGGGTCTATGAAGTGGAAGGCCAGGCGGTGCGGGACAAGCACCTGCTGGAACTGCCCATCGAGCAAAGCTTCCACGAGAGTGATCACGCCGCGCCCCACCCCCTGGATCAAGTGAACGTGCTGATCTCCGGGGGCATGGGCGACGGCCTGCAACAGCGCTTGAAGCAAAGAGGCATCCTCGCCGTATCCACCGGCGAGACCGACCCGGACCGGGCCGTGACGGCCTGGCTCAACGGCACCTTGGCGGAATTGCCGGCGGAGATGCACGACCATCACCACGATCACCCTCACCGCCACGGCGCGGGGCACGATGCCCCGAGGGAGCAGCCCCTGAGCATGGTGGCCGTCGATCAGCTTTTTTCCAAAATATTCAAGAAAGCATCATGAAACACACCCTGCTGCAGGAAAAATACCCGGTATTGGTCGCCGAGATCGGCAAGGACGAGACCCCCTGCCGGAACGTGGATGACGTGGTGGCCTACCTGAAGGCGAAAATCGCCGAGAAGGAGAAGGTCGTCTTCATCGGCGTGTTCGACCACTACGCCCACACCAAGGGCATAGGCGGCGAGATTGCCGCGGGCATCGTCGGCGCCGTGGACGTAATCTTCTGCTTCGGCTTCGCCCTGCCCAACCCCCAGGTCCTGGCCGTGCGTCCCCGCTCCATCGGCGTGGCCGACCTGGGCGACAAGTTCGTCGTCAGCTTCATGGAAGCGCCCATGCAGCCGGCCAACGAGGCCATGGAAGCCTGGGTCAAAGGCCTGCGCCAAGCCGCCTGAACCATGCGCATCCTGGCTATTCTCGTCCTGATCGGACTGGCCGCGCCCGGCGCCGCCGCCAACCTGGAGGTGAGCGTGTCGGGCCTGCGGAGCCCGGAGGGCCGGTTGAAGCTCATGCTATTCGACCGCGAGGAGGGCTTCCGCACGGAGGGCAAAGCGCGCCAGGTGCTGGCCCTGCCCGCCGTCGTGGGCGCGGTCACGGGCGTGTTCCGCGACCTGCCGCCCGGCCGCTATGCCGTGATCGCCTATCACGACGAAAACGGCGACGAAAAGCTCAACCTGCGCTTCGGCATGTTCCCGAAAGAGGGCTACGCTTTGAGCAATAACCCCAAGCTTTCCGGCCCGCCCCGATTCAAGCACGCGGTCTTCGCAGTGCCGGAGGCGGGCAAACGCATCGCCATCCATCTCGACTACTGAACTTCCGTGCCAATCTACTAAATAGATTGGCACGTTCATAACAATCAATTTCACGGGCGGAATCGTAATCCGGATACTGCGCTACATTAGCGAATGCTAATAAGCCTTTGCGGTTCGCCCTCAACCAGAATCAAAGGAAACATCATGTCCGACATGAACACTTCCCCCGTCATGCCCCGCCTGAACGAGCCCGCCCCCGACTTCGAAGCCAAGACCACCCATGGCGTCAAGAAGCTGGCCGACTACAAAGGCAAGTGGCTGGTGCTGTTCTCCCATCCGGCCGACTTCACCCCGGTGTGCACCACCGAATTCATGGCCTTCGCCAAGTACTACCCCGAGTTCCAGAAGCTCAACTGCGAGCTGATCGGCCTGTCCATCGACAGCTACTACGCCCACGTCGCCTGGGTGCGCAACATCAAGGAGAAGTTCGGCGTCGAGATCCCGTTCCCGATCATCGAAGACCTGTCGATGAAGGTGGCGAACGACTACGGCATGATCCAGCCCGGTGCCTCCGACACCTCCGCCGTGCGCGCCACCTTCTTCATCGACCCCAACGGCGTCCTGCGCGCCATGGTGTATTACCCGATGAGCAACGGCCGCTCGATCCCCGAGTTCGTCCGTCTGGTGACCGCCATGCAGACCTCAGATGCCAACAAGATCGCCACGCCGGAAGGCTGGCAGCCGGGCGACAAGGTCATCGTGCCGCCGCCCCAGGACGTGAACGCCGCCGAGGCGCGCATGAGTGAAGGCCACGAGTGCGTCGACTGGTACTTCTGCAAGAAATCCCTGTAACTCCACCGCAACCCGCCACCCGCTCCGCCCGGGGCGGGTTTGTCGACCAAGGAGAATGCCATGTTCAACCCCGTCACCATCCCTTTCGGCAGCAAGATGCTGTTCAACGCGGTCAAGCTCAAGCCCGGCGTCACCGCCAACGACATCGAGCTCGCCCTCGGCGAGATGTGCCATGTGGTCAAGGAAACCTACGGCAACGAAGCTGGCGGTTTCATCGCCGGACAGGTTTTTTCCTACGCCGGCTTCATCAGCCAGGAAGGCTCGGTCAGTTCGGTCAAAGTGCCCGACTACGACGTCGCCATCGTCACCTATTGGGCTTCGTTCGAGCAGCACGAAAAATCCCATGCGGACAAGACCTTCAATGACAAATTCAGCGCCTTGGCCGAGATGTGCAGCGACACGTTCGAGCTGGGCTTCGACATGCTTTGGCAGGGCGTGCCCGGAGAATAGGCGCCACCATGTTTTCGGCCATCCTGTTCGGCCTGCTGGGCAGTGTCGGCGCCATGAGCGGTGCCGCCCTGCTGCTGGCGTTTCCCGACGCCATGCGGCAGCGCCTGTTGCCCTGCCTGCTGTCCTACGCCACCGGCACGCTGCTGG
>JBGSHR010000243.1:0-3012 GCA_041752155.1 Thiobacillaceae bacterium
GCCTGGCCGGCGTGCTGAGCGCGCGCGCCCTGCTCGCCTTCCTGGCGGCCCAGGCGGAAAAAGGCTGACATGCACGGCGCCACCCACTCCGTCAGCGCGGTGATCCTGGGCTGGTCTCCCCTGGTGGTGGCCCTCTCCATCTTCGTGCTCACCTACGCCGTCATCGTCACCGAGCGCATCAACCGGGCCATCGTCGCCCTGCTCGGGGCGGGGGTCATGATCCTCACCGGCGTGCTGCACCAGAACGAGGCCTTCGCCGGCATCGACTTCAACACCATCGGCCTGTTGACCGGCATGATGGTCATCGTCGCCATCACCCAGAAGAGCGGCGTGTTCCAGTACGTGGCGGTGAAGGCCGCCAAACTGGTGAAGGCGGACCCCTGGGGACTGATGGTCATGCTGGTGCTGGTCACCGCCCTGTTCTCCGCCCTGCTGGACAACGTCACCACGGTGCTGCTGATCGCGCCGGTGGCCCTGCTCATCACCGACGCCCTGCGCCTGTCCGCCTACCCCTATCTGTTCGCCATCATCTTCGCCTCCAACATCGGCGGCTCCGCCACCCTGATCGGCGATCCGCCCAACATCATGATCGGCTCGGCGGTGGGCTTCACCTTCAACGACTTCGTCTTCAATCTGGCCCCCGTGGCCCTGGCGGTGCTGGCCCTGACCCTGATCCCGTTCTGGTGGTTCTGGGGCCGCAAGCTCACCGCCTCCCTGGAATTGCGCGCCCAGGTCATGGCCTTCGACGCCGACGCCGCCATCACCGATCACAAGCTGCTGATCCAGTCCCTGGCGGTGACCGGGCTCACCATCACCGGCTTCGTCTTCGCCCATAGCCTGGGCCTGGAACCCGCCACCGTGGCCATGTTCGGCGCTGCTCTGCTGCTCCTGCTGCGCGCCCTGGGCCAGCACGCGGAGCACCAGTCGGAAATGGTGCACAAGAGCTTCGCCGAGGTGGAGTGGGTCACCATCTTCTTCTTCGTCGGCCTGTTCGTGGTGGTGACCGGGGTGGAGAAGGCCGGCGCCCTCAAGCTGGCCGCCGACGCCCTGGTGGGCTTCACCGGCGGCGACCTGGCCCTGACCGCCTACGTCATCCTGTGGGCCTCGGCGGTGATCTCGGCGGTGGTGGACAACATCCCCTTCGTCGCCACCATGATCCCGGTGATCCAGAACCTGGGGCCGGTGGTGGGCGCGGAAAACATCAACACCCTGTGGTGGTCCCTGGCCCTGGGCGCCTGCCTGGGCGGCAACGGCAGCCTGGTGGGCGCCTCCGCCAACCTGGTGGTGGCCGGCTTCGCCGAGCGCGCCGGACAACCCATCCGTTTTCTTCCCTTCATGCTGGCCGCCTTTCCGCTCATGTTGATGAGCATCGCGGTATCCAGCCTGTATGTGGGCTGGCGCTACCTATGAACCCAAAAACCGTAGTTGACCGCTCATTCGGCCTCTGTGCGGCCGCGCGCACGCTGAAACTCGCGCCATCGATCATGCATGCTCACCGGACGGGTAAGCACACTACGCACACTCGGACGCGCCCAACCACGGTTATCAGGTTGAACGGAGACCTGCCCGACGGAATTTAAGAGTCCCTGAACAGGACGTGCTGCCCTGATCAATTGCAGCTTTCAGGCGACCTCGGTCGCCTGTTTTTTTGTGCCGGGGCGGGGTCGGGTCAGGCATGGTTATCACACCCCCCGGAGCCATCCGCCAGAGGGGCGAAATGGCGCAGGCGCGGGCCTCGCGGGAGTGTCGGATTACTTTACATGACGCATCAGGCAGGGCTTGGTGCCGGGCGGAAAAATCATTGTCAAACAATAATCTAGGTTTCATGGCACGCATCGTGCTAGCGAGGCCCGAGTTGTCGATAAGAAAGGAAACCCATCCATGTGTACTAAACAAGACCAACAATTCCGTTCCGCCCCTTTGCTGGCGGGCCTTGCCGCCGTCCTGGCGACGTGTGCTCTGACGCCCGCCGCCGCCTCCCAGTCCGCCTCCGTGTCGGGCCATTACATCACCGCCCCCGGGTTCAGCGTGAACAGCACGACCGCGCCGGCCAGCTACGGCACCTATCGGGTCGTTCCACTGTCCGTGCCGGACGTGCCGTTTAGCTACGACGTCACGGGCCCGACCACCACCCACCAGGCGGGGATTGCCGACGCGGCCAACCTCACCACCAAGGCCTATACCCGCTTGCTGCACAGCGGGGATGCCAACGTCGGTAACAAGACGGCCTCGATCGATGCGGGCGTGAGTAACGTCCTGCATGTGCGCGCCGGCCAGTCCGGCCTGCAAAACGGCGACGCCGTGACCCTCTCCCTGACCCTCTCTCTGGACGGCGTCATGCAGGCGGGCACTAACAACACGCGGCGGGACGTGCATGGCAACGTCATCCCCGACAACCAAGAATGGGTGTTCATCGATCACGAATCCGGCTCAAGGCAGTTGTCCAGCGTCGGACTGTCCGGTGCCTTCCGCATCGAAGATCCCAACAATCCGATCTGTGGCGAGATCTGCAATCCGGAGACGGTGGTGCAGTTCGGCGCCGGCGGCCGCCTGGAGGTGGATTCCATGAGCTGGAATCGCGTGGCCACACAGGAGGGCGGCCAATGGTGGATCGATCAGTTCGACCCCACCAACGACGGCTACACCACGACGGTCATCGACGTGGGCTGGAATTATTTCAGCAACAACGGGGCCACCGATTCCTTCTCGACGCGAATCGAGAACGATATCGCCCAGAGCGCCTTCAGCCCGTTCTACAACAAGGCTTATCAGTTCGACACCGGCACCCTGACCATCAGCTTCGACAGCTACATCGGCGCCGACCTGGACGTGAGTGCCGGCATAGGGATGTTCCTGCAGGCCAACGGCGACCATCTCAGCTCCCTCGCCCAGGGCGACTTCATGCACACCTTCGCGGCGAACGTCACCAGCAACACGGCGGGGGTGGATGTGTTTGTCGAGGCCGCACCGGTACCCGAGCCGGAAACCTATGCGCTGATGCTGCTGGGCCTG
>JBGSHR010000244.1:0-2459 GCA_041752155.1 Thiobacillaceae bacterium
TGGAGGAACTGGGCAACCTCAGGGCCCAGCAGGAGAGAATGGCTATCCAGCGCATGAGCGCTATGATGGCCGCAATGCCGCCCGAGAAGAGACAAGCCTTCGTACAGTTGATGAAAGATCGGACCTGCATGGGGCCTGGAATGGGCATGGGCCCGGGAGCCGGCATGGGCATGATGATGGGCCCCGGCGGCAAGAAGCCCTGTCACACGGGCCCGGGCGGCGATTGCCCGCGGCGTGACGACGCCACCGACCAGCGCCTGGACACCCTGGAAAAGCGCATGGACATGATGCAAATGATGATGCAGATGATGCTGCGCAACTGAGCGGCATCTACCCTGGTAAACGAACGGCGCCGCGAGGCGCCGTTTCTGCTTTATCGGCCCCTCACAAGCTGGCGGTCAGCGCCCGATTTAAGTCTTCTCCAAATCGGCAGGCGGCACAGATCACATTGACCAACCGTGTTGAACAAGACTATTACCTCCACATTTACCATGTTTCTACACGTTGAATAACTATGGCCAATGCAAAGCAAGATCTAGGCGCCTGGGGTGAGCAACTTGTTGCGAAGCATTGCCGTTGCCCGAGGTGCAAGAGAACTAAGACACTCAAACGTCTTCCCACGAACTTCAAGTGTGCCGACCTCATTTGCGATTTCTGCGGATTTTTGGCACAAGTCAAGACTATGAATGTCAAGGCACCTACACCGCTTCCAAAGCAGGTTCTGGGTGCCGCATGGGGTCCCCAGAAAGACCGAATGGACTCTGCAATCTACTTCCCTTTGTACTTAGTGCTGAAGGCACCAGTAGGACCAGCTATTTACTATTTGCCAACCGACTTCCAGACACCGGAATTGTTCGCCCCGAGAAAGCCGCTGTCAGCAACCGCGAAGCGCTCAGGGTGGGCAGGGCTTCATGTATGACCTCACGGCAATTCCGCATGGCGCGCTTATTCAGCTGCTCTAGCAATAACAGGGGATAGACCACGATTAACTGACCACACGCTTCGAGCGAGCCGCGTAGCCAGCCAACCGCATCCAATACGTCATCACCACCGATCAATGATCCGACTACCCCAATCCCTGCAATCCTGGGGAACGCCCGAATTCCAGGGCGTTCTCAAGCGCGAACTCGAGCAACTGGGCTCTGAGCAACTGCCCTTGCAGCATGGCTTGTCCAGCAGCAGCTACGCCCTGGACGACAAACTCAACATCATTATTCATGGCGTTGCGGAGGAGGCTGCATGCCTGCGCGTCAAGGCCGGCATCTTCTACAGCGGCATCATTGCCGGCTGCAGTTGCGCGGACGACCCCACGCCTGTCGATGAAAATATCGAGTACTGCGAAGTCCGGGTCGACATCGACAAAACCACGGCCGAGGCGACCATCACGCTACTGGCCGATTGACCTTGCCCTCGCCCATCTCCAGCCCCCGCCGGCGCTGATCGGTGCCTGTGCCTGTGCGACAATGACGCCCCTTGGAATACGCCTCACCGCCCGCCGCCCAGCGCTCCGAAACCGGGGTACCCGCGGGGCGCCGGTCAAGCCGCTCGCCAGCCGGGGCCTTGTGAATCAATAGGATGCAATCGTTATGCTGCTGATGATCGACAACTACGACTCGTTCACCTACAACCTGGTGCAGTACTTCGGCGAGCTGGGGGAGGACGTGCGGGTGTATCGCAACGACGAGATCGGCGTCGCGGACATCGAGGCCATGAAGCCCGAGCGCATCGTCATCTCCCCCGGCCCCTGCACCCCCAAAGAGGCGGGGATTTCCGTGCCGGTGATCCAGGCCTTCGCCGGCAAGATTCCGCTGCTGGGGGTGTGCCTGGGGCACCAGAGCATCGGCCAGGCGTTCGGCGGCAAGATCGTCCACGCCAAGCAGCTCATGCACGGCAAGACCTCCCCCATCCACCACGCCGACAAGGGCGTGTTCCGGGGCCTGCCCAATCCGTTCACCGCCACCCGCTACCACTCCCTGGTGATCGAGCGGGAGAGCCTGCCGGACTGCCTGGAGATCACCGCCTGGACCGACGACGGCGAGATCATGGGGGTGCGCCACAAGACCCTGGCGGTGGAGGGCGTGCAGTTCCATCCAGAATCCGTGCTCACCGAGCACGGCCACGCCCTGCTCAGAAACTTCCTGGAGGAGACCCGCCCATGACCGCCCTCATTAAGCCCCAGGAGGCCCTGGCCCGGCTCATCGAGCACCGGGAGATCTTCCACGACGAGATGCTGTCCCTGATGCGCCAGATCATGTCCGGTGAGATGAGCCCGGTGCTGATCGCCGCCCTCATCACCGGCCTGCGCGTGAAGAAGGAGACCATCGGCGAGATCGCCGCCGCCGCCATGGTGATGCGCGAGTTCGCCACCAAGGTGCCCCTGGCCGACACCCGCCATCTGGTGGACACCTGCGGCACCGGCGGCGATGCCGCCCACACCTTCAACATCTCCACCGCCGCCG
>JBGSHR010000245.1:0-4572 GCA_041752155.1 Thiobacillaceae bacterium
GCGGCTCCGGGCACGGAGTCTGGCGACGCCCCCCGGCCTCGGCCGGAGGCCTCCTCCGGGCTACGGGTCGGGTTGTTCACCCTGTTGCGCGAGGACATCGACTGCGTGTTCCAGCGCGACCCGGCGGCCCGCTCCCGGTTCGAGGTGGTCACCACCTACCCCGGCGTCCACGCCATCCTCATGCAACGCATCGCCCACCGCCTGTGGAACCACGGCCTGCGCTATGGGGCGCGCCTGTTGTCCTGGTTCGCGCGTCTGGTGACCAACATCGACATCCACCCGGGTGCCACCCTGGGCCGGCGCTTCTTCATCGACCACGGCGCCGGCGTTGTGATCGGCGAGACCGCCGAGGTGGGCGACGACGTCACCCTGTACCACGGCGTCACCCTGGGCGGCACCACCTGGAACAAGGGCAAGCGCCACCCCACCCTGGGCAACGGCGTGGTGGTAGGGGCCGGGGCCAAGATCCTCGGCCCCATCACCCTGGGCGAGGACGTGCGCGTCGGCGCCAACTCGGTAGTGGTGAAGGACGTGCCGGCCCGGCGCACCGTGGTGGGCATCCCCGCCAAGATGGTGTCCCGCGCCGGCGCCGGCGGCGACAACGCCCTGGGCATCAACCTGGACCATCACCTCATCCCCGACCCGGTGGGCAAGGCCATCACCTGCCTGATGGAGCGCATCGAGGTACTGGAGTCGCGCCTGCGCCAGCGAGGCGAAGAGGTGGATAGCCAGTGCAGCGTGTGCGAGGCGGACGACCTGTGCGGTAGCCAGGCGGTACTCAAAACAAAAAAAGGATGAGGGAGAGCAAATGGACTTGATGGATTTCGACCGGGCCGACCTGTACTTCGACGAACCCGCCGACGGCGAGGTGTTGCACCTGCTGGAAGCGGCCAGCGCCGTGTACGGCGAGGACATGGCCGAATCCCTGTTGCTGCGCGCCTATTTCCTGGCGCCGGAACAGCTCATCGTGCTGGTGGCCCTGTATCGCTTCTACTTCTACCAGCACCGCCTGGAAGACGCCCTGATCGTCGCCGACCGCGCCATGGCCACCGTGGCGCGGCGCCTGGAACTGCCCGCCGACTGGCAGCGCCTCCAGCCCGCCCACGTGGGCCACGCGGTGCTGCGCTCCATGGGCTTGCTGCGCTTCTATCTGCAAGTGCTCAAGGCGGCGGGCTACATCAATTTACGGCTGGACCGGCTCAAGACCGGCCAGGCCATGCTGGAGAAGCTGGTGGAACTGGACAGCCACGATCGGCTCGGGGCCAAGGCCCTGCTGGCGGTGATCGTCGAGGCGGTGGCCGCCCGGATCGAGGAAGCGGCCTGAACATGAAGCGGCCTGAACATGATTTTCACGGAGAACTGAAATGGACGAATTGACCCTGGACGAAGCACTGGAAGAACTGGCCTCCGCCGAGGAGTTTCTCGATTACTTCCAGGTGGCCTACGACCCCCACGTGGTGCACGTGAACCGGCTGCACATCCTGCAGCGCTTCCACAACTACATCGCCAAGTCCGGCCCCCTGCCCGAAGCCGAGGCCCCACAGCGGGAGCGCTACACCGCCCTGCTCACCCAGGCCTACCAGGACTTCGTCACCTCGGACGCCCTCACCGAGAAGGTGTTCAAGGTATTCCACATGCACGAGCCCCAGACCGCCTTCGTGCCCCTGACCGCCATCTCCATGGGCCAGAAGGACGCGAGCGCGGCCCCGCCCCAGGCCGGCGGCTGCGGTTGCGGCAGCAGCGGTGGCGGTTCCTGCCACAGCTCCGCCCAAGGCTGAACGGACCGGCGCCATGGAGCAGAAATTCCAATACGGCGACCAGGTGCGGGTGACCCGCAACGTGCGCAACGACGGCACTTTCCCCGGCCTGGTCATGGGCAATCTCCTGGTGCGGCGCGGCTCCACCGGCTACGTCATGAACGTGGGCACCTTTCTCCAGGACCAGATCATCTACACCGTGCACTTCATGGAGCAGGACCGCATCGTCGGCTGCCGCGAGGAAGAGCTGATCGGCGCCGACGAGCCGTGGAACCCCAGCCGCTTCGAGACCCGGGAGAAGGTGCGCGCCCGTCTCACCCTGGCGGTGCAGGGCGAGGTGCTGGTGCAGGCCGGCGCCACCGGCGAGGTGATGCGGGTGCTGCGCGACACCGACGACGGCGTGCAATACCACGTGCACTTCCCCGGCCACGTGCTGCAGGTGCCGGAGAACGTGCTGGAATCCCTGGAACCGGCCCTGGCCGATGAAGTCGAGGCGTGAAGCCGATGCCTGACACCACCGCCCTCGCCTACCTGGTGCTGAAGACCGCCCAGGGCCTGTTCGGCAAATCCCCGAGCAGCCTGGCCGAGGAAGAACGCCAGCGGGTCGTACGCACGGCCCGCAAGCAATTCAGCCTGGAGAACAAGGTGCTCTCCACCCTGGAGGCCCGCGCCGTGGTGGTGCCGGAAGTGACCGTGCGCGACGCCATGGACGAAATCCTCAACCGCTACCCCAGCGAGGAAGACCTGGTGGCCGATCTGGCCGGCCAGGGCCTGGACCCGGCCGGCTACGCCGCCGCCCTGGAACGGGAACTCAAGGTGAACGCCGTGCTGGACCAGGTGGGGGCCCGCGCCGTGCGGGTCAGCGACATCGACGCCGAGCTCTACTACCACTACCACCCGGAGCAGTTCCAGCGCCCGGAGACCCGCACCGCCCGGCACATCCTCATCACCATCAACGACGACCTGGCGGAAAACGGCAGGGCGGACGCCCGCGCCCGCATCGATGCCATCGCCGCGCGTCTGGCCAAGGACCCCAAGCGTTTCGAGGAACAAGCCCTGAAACACTCGGAATGCCCCACCGCCCTGAACGGCGGCCTCATGGGCGAGGCCAAGCGGGACCAGCTCTATCCGGAACTGGACGCGGTGCTGTTCCAACTGGAGGCCATGGAACTCAGCGAGGTACTGGAATCCCCCATCGGCTTCCACATCCTGCGCTGCGACGCCATCACCCCCGCCGGCCTCATCCCCCTGCGCCAGGCCAAGGAAAAGGTACGCGAACACCTGCAGGAAAAACGCCGCCAGACCTGCATCCGCGCCTGGCTCAAGAGCCTGGACCAGGCCGTGGCCCAGCTGCCCGAGTCCGAATCCGTGGTCGCGCTGTCCTGAGATAGACAAGCGCTCCATCATGCCCAGCCGGCCCGCGCCATGATCCTCAGCCGCACCTCGCAACACGCCGTCAAGGCCCTGCTCTACCTGGCGGCCCGCCCCGAGCAGCGCTACATCCTCACCAAGGAGATCGCCGCCAAGCTGCACCTGCCGGAGGCCTACCTGGGCAAGATCCTCGGCCTGCTGTCGCGCACCGGCTGGCTCGACTCCTGCCGCGGGCGCAGCGGCGGCTTCCACCTCAAGCCCACGACCCTGAACGTCACCCTCATGGAGATCCTCCAGGCGGTGGAAGGCGCCGACTCCATGCAGGACTGCGTGCTGGGCCACAAGCTGTGCAGCGACGACTCCGCCTGCGTCATGCACTGCCAATGGCAGCCCATCAAACAGGAGATCCGCGTGCGCCTGGAAAATCAGAAACTGAAGGATCTGCTGATCAGCAGCCGGGAGAATGCCCGGCCGGGTTGGTTGATCTGAACAGACTAGTGGTCTGCTTGCGAAATAAAGGGACAAATAAAACGGATGGATTTTTTCGCATGGCAAGGCGTGAGGAGGCGCCATAGCTGGACTATGGCAACGACGAGCAACACCGCCATGCGGAAAAAGGCGCCGTTTTATGTTCCGATATTTCGCAAGCAGACCACTTAGTCCCGTTCCGGAAACAGGACATCGCTATAGCCGAAGCGGCTGAAGTCGCGCACCCGCATGGGATAAAGCTTGCCGATCAGGTGGTCGCATTCGTGCTGCACCACCCGGGCGTGGAAGTTTTCCGCGTAGCGGTCGATGACGCCGCCCTCGGCATCGAATCCCTGGTAGCGGATGCGCCGGAAACGGGGCACCACGCCGCGCAGGCCAGGCACCGACAGACAGCCCTCCCAGTCCTCCGCCTCCTCGGTGCCGATGGGCGTGATGACCGGGTTGATGAGAATGGTCTGGGGCACGGCGGGCGCATCGGGATAACGCGGGCTGTACTCGCAGCCGAAGATCACCACTTGCAGGCCGACGCCGATCTGGGGCGCCGCCAGCCCCACCCCGTCCGCCGCCGCCATGGTGTCCAACATGTCGGCGATCAGCGCCTTCAGGGCCGGCGTGGCGAAGGCCGTGACCGGCTCGGCCGGCTGGAGCAGATGCGGATCGCCCATCTTGAGTATGGTCCGGATGGCCATGGCACAGCATCTCGCACAAGCTGAAAAAAGCCACGATGCCCCATTGCGCCCCCGGCTTCAAGCCCGACAGCCTGCTAGCATTCACGATGCCCGGCGACACCGCCTTTCCCGCAGACTGCCGAACTCCATGTCCTCCGCCTCATCCCGCCGCTTCATTCCCCTCTCCGCCCTGCTCGGCCTCCTGCTCGGCGCCTGCGCCACGCCCCATGTGCGGCCCATGGGCGAACCGGTCCAGCCGCCGCGCCTGGAGGCCGACCGCGTCCACA
>JBGSHR010000246.1:0-3769 GCA_041752155.1 Thiobacillaceae bacterium
GGTGACCAGCGCCGCGGAGATGCTGGGCGAGGTGGAGCGGGAGGCGGACGGCGCCGACATCTTCATCGCTGTGGCCGCCGTGGCGGACTACTACGTGCTCAACCCGTCCGAGAACAAGATCAAGAAGGACGCCCACATCCTCACCCTGGAGCTGGCCCCCAACCCGGACATCCTGGCCAGCATCAGCAGCCGGCCCAAGCCGCCGTTCTGCGTGGGCTTCGCCGCCGAGAGCGAGAACCTGGAGGAGTTCGCCGAGCTGAAGCGCCGGCGCAAGCACTTGCCCCTGATCGTCGCCAACGACGTGAAGCAGGCGGTGGGCGCCGACGAGGTGCAACTGATCCTGCTGGATGAGGCCGGCCGCCATGTGCTGGAGCTGACCGACAAGCAGACCCAGGCACGCCGCCTGGTGCGGCATATCGCCGAGCTTTACAACACCCGTTATCAATAATCAGCGTCATCCCGGCCTGGGCCGGGGTGACGGCTCAGGAGCCCCCATGCACGTCGATCTAAAAATCCTCGACCCGCGCGTCGCCGAACAACTGCCCCACTACGCCACCCCCGGCAGCGCCGGCCTGGACCTGCGCGCCTGCCTGGACGGCGCCGTCATCCTCAATCCCGGCGAGACCCAGCTGATCCCCACCGGCCTGGCCATCCACCTAGCCGATCCCGGCTATGCCGCCGTGCTCCTGCCCCGCTCCGGCCTGGGCCACAAGCACGGCGTGGTGCTGGGCAACCTGGTGGGGCTGATCGACTCCGATTACCAGGGCCAGCTCATGGTCTCCCTGTGGAACCGGGGCCACGAGGCCTTCACCATCCAGCCCTTCGAGCGCATCGCCCAGATGGTCATCGTGCCGGTGGTGCAGGCCCAATTCCGTCTGGTGCAGGAGTTCGACACCAGCCATCGGGGCGAGGGCGGCTTCGGCAGCACCGGCAAGCACTGAGCTCGCTTCCCTCCAGCAGTCCGGGAGGCTGGAAGGCGGGGCGGATTCAGCATCCCCCTGGGGGACTAGTACTAAAGTTATTCGTCTCATCGCCGTAATGAGTCAGGCCATGAGGAGACCTGACATGAATTCATGCTTACGCTTCGGCCAAGCGCTGCTGTGTATGACGCTGACACAGCCAGCCCTTGCCGAGGAAGCGGACCCCGACTACGCCGGGCGTCTGCTGGGGGACTGGAACGGTACCCGCAGCCGGCTCTTTCAGAACGGCTACGACTGGGAAATAGACTACAAGCTGGATCTGGTCGCCAAGGTTTCCGGCTCCGTGAACCGGGGCAAGCTCTATGCCCTGGACAATCTGGACATCAAGCTGAACATCGACGGGGACAAGGCCTTCGGCTGGCCCGGCACCCGTGCGTTGATCCACATCCTGGGCAACCATGGCGGCAAGCCGGCCCTGAGGAACGACCGCCTGCCCCACGGCCTGGACAATATCGAAGTGCCCCACGGTTAACGATGGCATCAAGCTCTACCAGGCTTGGCTGGAAAAGGAGGCGGGCGCCTGGTCGGTAAGGGGCGGCCTGTACGACCTCAATGCCGAGTTCTACGTCAACGACGCCAGCGGCCTGTTCATCCACCCCACCTACGGCATCGGCGCCGAGTTCGCCGGCACCGGCCTCAACGGGCCTTCCCTCTTTCCCGTCACTTCCCTGGCCCTGCGCGTGAAATGGCAGCCCGATCCCGCCTGGTACCTCCAGGCCGCCCTGTTGGACGGCGTGCCGGGCGACCTGGGCAATGCCAAGGGCACCCACGTGCAACTGAACAGCGGCGACGGCGCCCTGCAGATCATCGAGGGCGGCTGGCTGCCCGCGCCCGATAGCAAGGTCGCCATCGGCCTGTGGCGCTACACCACCCGCTTCGATGACCTCCTGGACCTGGATGGCTCGGGCAACCCGGTGCAGCGCCGCAGCCAGGGCAGCTACTTCATCGCCGAACACGCCCTGTGGCGGGCGCCGGACCAGCCGGAACGAAAAATGCGGGGCTTCTTCCGCACCGGCATCAACGACGGCGACACCACCCAGTTCTCCCAGGCCTGGAGCGCGGGCCTGGTGTGGGACGGCTTGTTCGCCGCGCGTCCGGAAGACCAGTTCGGCGTCTCCATTTCCCAGGAACACAACAGCGATAAATGGCGCGCGGCCAACGGCAACGGTGTCCATCACGAGCGGGCCTGGGAGATGGCCTACAGGGGGGCCGTGAATTCCTGGCTCACCCTGGAGCCGTTTGCCCAGTACCTGGTGAACCACGGCAACGACCCGACCCAGAACCGCACCTGGTGGCTCGGGCTCAGGCTGGAATGTAGTCTTTGATACCCTGAATAGGACGGAAAATCATGAGCAATATCAGTGTCAAAACCATGTTCATCGCCATGGCGGGGGGTGTTCTGTTTCTGATGCTGGCCATCGGCGGCGTCGGCCAGTTCAGCGCCGACAATATGGAACGCGCCATGCGCCACTCCGTCGATGTCACCGCCGCCGTGCGCGGCCAGATGGACGCCGACATGATGCATGACACCATCCGCTCGGACGTGCTGGCGGCCCTGTTGGCCGCCCAGGAAGGCGATGCGGAAGGCGTCAAGGCCGCGAACACGGACCTGGAGGCCCATGCCAGCCGCTTGAAGAAGAACATCGAAGCCATCGTCCAGGCCGATCTGGGCGAGGCGGTGCGCAATCAGGCGGCCGCGGTGCGCCCCAATCTGGAACGCTATACCGCCACCGCCGGCAACATCCTGCAATCCCTGAGCAATGGCGGCGTGGCCGACAAGGAGCAGCGGGCCGCTTTCCAAAGCGACTTCGGGGCCCTGGAGCAGGAGATGGAGTCCCTCTCGGACCTGATCCAGAAAGAGTCGGAAGCCGCCTCCGATACCACTGCCAGCGCCCTGAGCGGCAACCGTTGGGCCAGCGGCGGTATCGTGCTGTTCGCTCTGATCGCCCTGGTCACCATGACCCCGCTCCTGTTCCGCCTCATCGTGCACCCCCTCACCCGTCTGGCCGAGACCGCCAAGACCATACGCGCCAGCGGCGACCTGACCCTGCGCGCCCCGGCCACCGCCGACAACGAGATCGGCCAGACGGTGCAGGCCTTCAATGCCCTGATCGAAAACCTGCAGGACATCGTGCGGGAGGTCAAAGGCAGCGCCGACCACATCCTGAACAACAGCCAGGCCCTGTCCGTCAGCGCCGATCAGACCTGTTCGACCAGCGAACGCCAGAGTCAGGCCTCCAGCAGCATCGCCGCGGCTGTGGAACAACTTTCGGTCAGCATCGACCAGATGTCCGAACATGCCCAGTCCGCCTCCCAGGCCTCCATCGCCTCTGGCGACCAGTCCCGCCAGGGTGTGACAGTGGTCGGCCATACCGCCGATGAGATGCGCCAGATTGCCGATGCGGTGCGGCACTCATCCCAGGTCATCCAGGCCGTGGGGGTCAATGCGGAACAGATCTCCAATATCGTCAATGTCATCAAGGAGATCGCCGACCAGACCAATCTACTTGCCCTGAATGCCGCCATCGAGGCCGCCCGCGCCGGCGAGCAGGGACGCGGCTTCGCTGTGGTGGCCGACGAGGTGCGTAAGTTGGCGGAACGCACCACCCAATCCACCCAGGAAATCTCCGGCATGATCAACGAAATGCAGAGCAGCACGCAGCAAGCCGTCGGCGCCATGGAGCAGGGCGTGGGCCGGGTGGAACTGGGTGTGGATCTGGCCCTCAAGGCCGGCCAAACCATCGAAGGCGTGGCCCATAGCGCCAACACCGCGTCCGCCGCCGTGGCCG
>JBGSHR010000247.1:0-6507 GCA_041752155.1 Thiobacillaceae bacterium
AGACGTGTGCTCTTCCGATCTGGCGGCGGCCACGCGGGCCTGGGCCAGATCCAGGTCGGGGTGGGGCGCATCGCTCAGGGCCAGCACGCCCTCCAAGGTGAGGGGCGGGCTGTCCTCTGCCCTGGCGGCGCAGGCAATGAGCAGCAGGGCGAACAGCCAGGCACGGCTCATTGGGGCTTGGTCTGACGCTTGTAGACGTTGAACGGCACGGACTTGTAGGCGCCCTCCACCACGTAGCGGCCCAGCAGCATGAATTCGTCGGCGGTCTGGGTGGCGCCGGTGAAGCGGGTGACCGGCTCGCCGTTCAGATCGAAGAACAGGAACACCGGCGTGGCGCGGGCACGTTGCGCCAGGGAAAAGGCCTTCTCGGTGGTCTGCCGGCCCTGGAAGTCGGTCATCGGGGTATCCCCTTTCACATCCATTTCGTAGATCAGGAAGTGCTGGCGATACCAGTCCTGCACCTCGGACTGGTTCAGGACGGTGCCCTTCATGCGGGCGCAGAACGGGCAATCAGCCATCTCGAACATGATCAACACCCCCTGCTTGCCTTCCTGCCGCGCGGTGGCGAGCTCATCCTTGAAATCGCCCAGCTTGGACATGAAGAAATGGGTGTGGGGGTCGCGCACCTCGGCCAGGGCCGGTTGGACCAGCAAGGCGAGGGCGATGATCAACCAGCGCATGGAGAACTCCTATTTGCGTGTGCCGATGTAACGCTCCACGGCTTCCCGCGTGAGCGCACCGACGTTGTAGGCCACCATCTTGCCCTGGGGGTTGTACAGATAGGTGGTGGGCAGACCGGTGATGGCGCCGATCTGGGCGGAGGTTTTGCCGTCCCCCAGGATGATGGGATAGGACACCATCATCTGGTCGGCGAATTGCAGCACGTCATCCGGGTTGCGGTAGTCCACGGCGATACCCAGGACCACGAGCTTGTTTTTCTTGTTGTCGTGCAGGGCTACCAGATCGGGGATCTCTTCCAGGCAGGGGGGGCACCAGGTAGCCCAGAAGTTCACCAGCACCCACTTGCCCTTGTATTGCTCCAGGGTATGGGTCTTGCCCTTGCTGTCGACCAAACTGAAGGCTTGGGCCGAGCAGGCCAGGGCCATGGCGGCGAGAAACAGGCTGATGCGTTTGATCATGGTTAGGGTTTTCCGACGTTGGAATTGCGATTGTGACTCCATGCCCTGGCACTAGTTCAGTGCGGCGTTTCGCTCCTCCCAGGTTTGGGGGCATGGCCGTCGGCGGCATGGGTAAGGTACAGGGCCAAGCCGATCAGGGCCACCGCGCCGGCCAGATACAGCAGATCCAGGGTGTTGCTGACCTGGATCTTGAGGGCCAGCTCGAAGATGGTGACGATGAGGATCATGATGATGACCTTGGCTAGGCGCTGCTTCAGGTCGTCCAGGTTCTCGATCACCAGGATGGCGCTGGAGGCCTTGCAGTCCTTGGCCTCGTCGATGTCGCTGATGAACAGTTCGTACATGCCCAGACCGAAGATCAGCATGACGGTGGCGAGGAGATAGCCGTCCACCACTTCCACCACGTGGGTGATGGTCTCGTCATGCAGCGCCTTGCGCATCACCGTGGTGAGATCGGCGTCCGCGTAATGCAGGGTGTGGCTGACCAGGTAGTACACATCCACCGTGGCCATGTAGAAGATGGCGAAGGCCGCCGCCATGCTGGCCACCACGGCGAAGATGACCACGTAGCGGCTGCGCCAGAGCGCGCCTTCAAACAGTTTTTCCAGCAGATGCATGGTGTTCCCTGACGGTGTAAATACCCTTACGGGCCTGAGGAGCCATAGGTAGAATGACTCGGCTTGAGGAGAGACGGGGTCTGGATCGATATGCTGCCAAGATACACGCTGCCTGTCCGCGAACCGGCGGGCAATATAAACTTGGAAACCAAACCCAAGCAAGTTGACGCTTGGCTTTCCCGGCTACCCCTTTCCGACCCGGCAGAAGCGGCCGAGGAGATGGCGGATTATCTCGCCACCCTCAATCCGGCCGATGTGGCCTACGACAATCGCTGCAAGATCATCGAACGGCTCGGGCCGGTGGTGGAAGACATCGTCGCCTCGCTCTACGAGCAATACGGCTCCGTCTCCCTGCCCTTGCCGCCCAAGCAGCAGCGCCATGCGGAATTGGCCAAGCGCCTGCTCCTGGAGATGTCCAGCGCCTACAAGATCCTGCTGCTGGACTGGCTGAAGCGGCGTTTCCATCTGTTCGGCGGCAATCCGGTCCCGCTTTATCTGCAACGAATCCTGTTGTCCTTGCAGGCGGTGCTGGAGATCTGTTTCGAGACCCACGAACCCGTCCCGGAGGGGGTCTGGGTCGACCTGCATCAGACCTACAACTATGCCTTGCGCAACGGGATGAAAGACGCCATCCCCGAAGGCGGCGGCAAATCGCTTGCCCTGGAACACATCTACAAGGCCACCCTGCTCATCGCCCTGGCCGATCCCTATCACTTTCCACCGGTGGAGTTGCCCTGGGCCAAGGACATCATCGCCCGCTTTTCCAACCTCGTCAGCATCTTCCCGGCCGAGGAGACGACGAAAGGCCAGGCTGGCCTGTTCATGGTGGAAATCAATACCGATTCGCCGCCCAAGCCCATCTCGCGTGAGGGGCATCCCATGAACCCGCGCTGGGATCTCCTGCTCAACACCACCGAGCTGGCCAAACACCTGGCGCTCATCTCCAGCCACTTGAAAGATGCGGAAGACCGGGATCGCCTGGGCTTGCCGGACGCGGCCCAGGACCCGGCTTATCGCAGCATGCTGCGCCGCCTCAAGCTGAACTGGGGGGCCTCTCTACAACGCCTGTCCCAGCGCCGCCGGCATCAGGATGGCAAGGAGGTAGAGGTTTGCTTCGGCCTCAAGGCGGTGCACCAGCTCATCTCGCCATCCTCCAACAAGGGTGAAACCATTCATTACGGTCTTGCTGGCAACGAACCGCCTCCGGTGGTGGTGCGCTGCAAGACCGTGAACGACAGCATGGGCGGCCTGGCCCTGGAAAGACACAGCGCCGGTGGGGTTCAGGTTCGGGTGGGCGATGTGGCGGGCGTGCGCCAGAGCAATGGCACCTGGGGCGTGGGCCTGGTGCGCTGGTTCCGTGTCCCCAAGCCGGGAGAGATATTCTTCGGCGTGCAATTGCTCTCGCCCAAGGCACAAGCCATACACCTGCGGCGCAAAGACAACGGCCGGCAATGGCCCGGGCTGCTGCTGCAACCCAACCCGGTGACCAAGCAGACCCCGCTGTTGTTGGCCCTGCCCGGCTGTTTCGTGCCCAATCAGGCGGCCGATATCCGTACCCCCCAGGGCAATCAGTCGATCCAGATCGATAAGCTTCTGGAGTCCACCTCCAGCACCGAGTTGTTCCGTTTCCTGGATGAGGGCGCCGGTTCCGCCTGATTCAGCGGGGCAGCGGGGTATTGCCGGGGGTGGGCGGGGCCGTGTCGGCACCGTCCTGCAGGGAGATTTCCTGGGCGGCACCCCCCACCTCGTTCAGGATCAGGACGTTGACGCGCCGGTTGCGCGCGCGTCCATCCGGGCTGGCATTGGTGTCCAACGGGCGGTTGTCGGCATAGCCGATGGCCACCATGCGCTCGGCCGGCACACCCATTTCAGAGAATAGTCGTACCACGCTGCCGGCCCGGGCCGAGGACAGCTCCCAGTTGGAGGGATAGGCCGGGCTATTGATGGGGATATTGTCGGTGTGGCCCTCCACCTGGATCTCGTTCTCCACGCCGCGCAGCACGTCGGCCACCGCCGCCAGGGTTTCCGTGGAGGCAGTTTGCAGCACGGCGTCACCGCTATTGAACAGGACGCTGGCGTTGATCTCCACCGTCACGCCGCGCGGCGATTGGGTGACCCGAACCTGGCCGTTTTTGATCAGGGGCTGCATGGCATCGAGCACGCTTTTCGCCACCTTCTTCATGCGCGCGGCGGCCTGTTTGCGTTCCGGCGTGTCGGCGGAATGGGGTTGGGTGACGGATTTGCCGATGGGCTTGCCGGTGCCGTCCAGTATTTCGCCCGGTTTGCCGGAAAGCGGGACCAGCCGGTCCGAGGTGGGAGACTCCTTGAAGGCGCTGATCAGGGAGTCGGACAGTACCCGGTACTTGCCCTCGTTGACCGAGGAGAGGGAATACATCACGACGAAGAAGGCGAACAGCAGGGTGATGAAGTCGGCGTAGGACACGAGCCAGCGCTCGTGATTTTCATGTTCTTCGTGGATCTTTTTGCGCGCCATGGTCAGCAGCGGCGGGTCAAGCCCCGGGCGTCAGGCGGCTTGGGCGGGCATTCATGACAAATAGCCCTGAAGCTTGGCCTCGATGACGCGCGGATTTTCCCCATTGGCGATGGCGACGATGCCCTGGATGAACAGTTCCTTGTTGGCCACCTGGCGTCCCACCCAGTAGCGCAGCTTGTTGGCAACCGGGATGAACATCAGGTTGGCGGCGCCCACGCCGTAGATGGTGGCGACGAAGGCCACGGCGATGCCGGCGCCCAGCTTGGAGGGGTCGGACAGGTTTTCCATGACGTGGATCAGGCCCAGCACCGCGCCCAGGATGCCGATGGTGGGGGAATAACCGCCGGCCGCCATCCAGACCTTGGCGGCTTCGATGTGGTGCTGCTCGTAGGCCTGCAAGTCCAGTTCCAGGGTTTCCCGCAGGACCTCGGGTTCGGCGCCATCCACCAGCATCTGCAGGCCGCGGCGGTGGAACAGCTCGGGCTGCTGTTCGATGAACGGTTCCAGGGCCAGCAGACCGCCGCGTCGGGCCTGCTGGCTCCAGCCCATGAGCATTTCCAGGGTGGCCTGGGGGAGGATGCGGGGGGGCTTGAACACCCACTTCAGCATGTTCAGGCCATCCAGGAAGACCTTCACGCTGCTTTGCAGCATCACCGCGCCCAGGGTGCCGCCCATCACGATCATGAAGGCGGTGAACTGGAGCAGGGAGCCGATATGACCACCCTCGAGAAACTGCCCGAGCAGGATGGCGGAGAGGCCGACGACGATGCCGATGATGCTGATGATGTCCATGGTTCTGAGGACTTGACTCCGTCCTTACTCCTGGCTGGCCGACCAGTCCCGCAGGCGGCCGCGCAAGCGGGCGATCGCCTGGCTGTGCAGCTGGCACACGCGGGACTCGGAGACGCCGAGGACGGAGCCGATCTCTTTGAAATTCATGTCTTGTTCGTAATACATCCCCATGAGCTGTTTCTCCCGTTCCGGCAGGATGCCCACGGCCTGGGCCAGCGCCCCCTTGAAGTGGCTCGAGGCGAGAATGTCGAACGGCGCTCGGGTGGTATGGTCGGCGAAGCGCTCGAGGAAATCGTCCCCCTCGGATTCGTGCAGGTCCTCGTAGTAGACCAGCTGGGCGCCGCGCGCATCGCTCAGCAGTTCGAAATAGGACTGGATGTCCAGGCCCATCTCCTCGGCGATCTCCTGCTCGGTGGGCGGACGCTGGTGGCGTTGCTGCAGGATGTGGATGACCTTCTCGATCTGCCGTCCGGCCTTGCGCACATTGCGCGAGGCCCAGTCCGCATCGCGCAGCTCGTCCAGCATGGCGCCGCGGATACGTTGCGTGGCATAGGTTTCGAAATGGGCGCCCTGGGCGTCGTCATAGCGCTCCACCGCGTCGAGCAGGCCCATGAGTCCGGACTGCACCAGATCGTCCACCTCCACGCTGGCCGGCAGGCGGGTCATCATGTGATAGGCGATGCGCTTCACCAAGGGCAGATAGGTGCGCACCAGACCGTCTCTATCGGTATCAGCGGCTACGCTCAACATTACTTGCTTGCTTTCTTTATCGCCGCTTCCGCGGACATACGACTGAATAGCCACATGCGATGCCAATACTGCTCGAAGCTCATGGCCTCGCTGCTGGAGGAGGCGGCCAACAGTTCGGCCAGCGCCCCTTGTATGGCCACATTCGTGCCGCCGTTATGGGCACCTTCCCGGGTGCGGGGCAGGGTCCCGAGAAACTCCGGCATGATGCCGAGAAAGCGTGTCGCTGTCTCGCGCAGGGAGACGAACAGGCCTTGTCCTGCCTCTGTCTCGGCGCCGTCCACCAACACCCACCAGTCGCCGCCGGGCCAGGCCTGGTGGGCGGCCTTCAGGGTGGCGTAGGCATCCGCCAGACGGGTCTTGGCGCCGGGCAACACCAGCACCCGGGTGCCGGCGGTGAGTGCCAGAACGGCCTGGCCCAAGGTTTCCCGGCTGTTCAGAATCATCCACTCCGGCACATCGCCGCGCCACTCTTCGGTCATGTCCAGGAGATCCTGCTCGGACAGCCGGCCCAGGGCATGGAGCCCCTCCTGGGCGGACATGAGGGTCATGCCTTCGCCCGCGGTCACCACGGTGTCCAGCAGGCGACGCCCGGGCAGATCCGCCAGAGAGCGGCGCGTGGGAATACCCAGTGTGCCGCCCAGGTTATAAGGTGGGTTGGCCTCATCCAGCATCAGGACGCGGCTGCCGCGCCGGCTCAGGCCCTGGGCCAGGGCCA
>JBGSHR010000248.1:0-4138 GCA_041752155.1 Thiobacillaceae bacterium
CAGGCCCACATGGCGGACCTGCAGGCCACGGCGGCGGCGGAAAACCTGCTGCGCGCGCTGGACGGTCAGGCGCCGGTGGCCAAACCCCGGCCGGAACTGATCTGCATCGTCGACACCATGGATTCCGGCATCCTGGTGTTCCGCAACCTCAAGCGCTCCCTGCTGCTGCCCTCCTGCCGCCTGTTCCATTGGGCCAAGCGCTATTTCGAAGGCCACTACCTGCGGCGGTTCCGGCGCTAGCACGCTAGCTATACCCGCTGGGATGCCGACAGATGGGTTCCTACAGATGGATTTGGGCGACAGCGCGGTTCATTGGCGTCATCTGAAATATCAACGGCGGGATCGCTAGCTGAAGGGAACGTTCAATCCTATTGAATTTCCTGGCAATCGCCCGTCCGCCTCGGCTCCCCCATCCGGGGGACGCGGAGCGCCGGCCATGATGGCCCAGGCAGCCCGGCCCAAAGCCGGGTTGCCTGCCATAGCACAATCAAGCAATAGCGTCCTTCAGCGGCTGCGGCCGCCGCCGGAGCCCATGCCACCTCCGGAGCCCATGCCACCGCCTGAGCCCATGCCACCGCCGGAACCCATGCCGCCGCCGGAACCCATGCCACTTCCTCCCGGCCCCATGCCACCGCCTGACGTGGGCGGTTCGGCGGGCAGGGTCAAGCCGCTCGCCTCGGCTCGCGCCTGCATGAGCTCGTGGAGTTCCGCGCGGATGTCTTCCCGTTCCTCGGCGCTCTTGGCGGCAAGCATGCGCTGCTGGTACTCGGTTCGCTCTTGCTGGGTCATCAACTGGCTACCGTAAATCTGGTCTTGGATCCCGAGCTGGGTGGGATCCTGATCAGCGCTCCAGGCAAGGCCCGCCGCTAGCGCCAAAGCCATGGTTAATGCGGAAATAGTCTGTACTGGTGTCTTCATGATGGTCTCCTGTCAGCCGGGGCTGGCGAGATGCGTGCATGCAACCAATCCAACCCCATCAATGGCCGCACCCAAAGCAAACCGCCGATCCAAGCCCGGCGGGCCTATTTCCTGTCGCTGCCGACATCACACTCTTGTCCGGGCACACCGGAGCACTGCGACTTTGGTGTGCGGGCCGACCCGCACAGCGGCTTCGGTGTGCGGGCCGGCCCTCGAGATCATTTAACCGTCAACTGCTCGGTCGCTGTGCCGGCCATTTCGGCAACGTGAGGGTCAGCACGCCATCGTCATAGTTGGCTTCCTCTGCTTCCGAGTCGACATCGCTTTCCAGCGTCCTTATGTCATACGTCATCCAGGCTAGCTTTGGTGCCCATAGCGAAGCGGCGTAGCAGCGGGTTGGCTGGGCTCGGGCTCGGAGACTTGCTGCTTGCTGGTGCTCACCTCATACCGATTGACCTGCTTGATGAGCGCCAGGGAAAGTGCCCGAGCCTCGGCCAGGGAGATGCGGTGAAAGTCATGCACCGATCCCGTGGAAACCACCATCACCACGTGCCCGTCGTCATCGGCGGGGGCAACGCTCACCCGGATTTTCGACGCCGAATTTTCCTGGACCACGTCAGCCCCCCTGGTTGCGCCTATCGAAGGCGACAGGCCCCGCCATGGCGAGAAATTCGCGCGCCAAACGCTCCTTGTTGGCGAATGCGGGCACGAACCAGTCGTACTGGGGCTTGAATGCCTGACACAGGGTCAGACCCTTGGATTTTTCGATCCACTGCAGAAATTCGAGCATACCCCGCACCGCCGCCTCGTCCTCTGGCGGCTCTGCGATGGCCGTGCCGGCTACTTGCTGTGTAATCTGTTCTGTGACTTCCATTATTGCCATTCCTCCGTTTTTGTTTTGATGCCTAGCGGTAGGCCTCCCCAGTCGCTGGTATCTATGGACCACCCGTCATAAAAATAGCTTGCCCACGCGGATGTAAACAGTCGTGAAACCTTGGTTTATGGGTAAAGAAACCACTACACAGGCGACGCCGGTCCCATGGCTGTGTGCTCACTTGGACGGCGGAGAAAGGCCATTAGGTCAGCTGATGCTTGTCGGCGTAGCGCACCAGGCTAGCGCTGTTTTCCACGCCGAGCTTGTGCATCAGGCGGCTCTTGTGGGTGCTGACCGTGTTGGGGCTGATGGAAAGCTCCTGGGCGATCTCGTTGACGGAACGCCCCGCCGCCAGCTTGCGGAATATCTGGAATTCCCGATCCGACAGAAGCTTGTGCGGGGTTCCCATGGGCGCGGGAAGAATGGCGCTGGCCAAGACATCGGCCACTTCCGAGGTGATGTACTTGCCGCCCGCCGCCACCCGGCGTATGGCTTGCAGCAACTGTTCCGACGTGCAGTCCTTGGTGAGATAGCCGGCAGCGCCAGACTTGAGGGCGCGCACCGCAAATTGCTCCTCCTTGTGCATGGAAAGCACCAGCACGGGCAAGTGGGGATGCTCGTCGTGAATCCTTCCTATCAACTCGATACCGCTCATGCCCGGCATGGAGATATCCACCAGCACCACGTCCGGCCGGCACGAGTCGATCAGATGCAGCGCCGCGATGCCGTCCGCCGCATCACCCACCACGGCCATGTCCGGAGTGGCGGCGAGAATTCTTCTCAGGCCTTCGCGCACGATGGCATGGTCGTCGGTAATCAGCACACGAATGGACATCACAATTCGCCTTGCAAGGGGGATAGACACCTTCAGCTTAGTTCCGCCAGCTTAGTCCCGCGCACGTGAGTGACACCGATTTCCATCACTCCATCAACTGCGGAAAGTGCTTCATCATGCCGGCGATACCGGAGAATTGCCTAGAATGAAATGAAGGGTTCATTCATGAGCGATGGAGACCAAGCACCATGACCCAGATCATTCCCGAAACCCCGCCCGATTACGACATGACCCGCATCATCGAACGGCCGGGTGGATTTTTCTGGCTGGACCAGGAGACCGGCGAGGAGTTCGGCCCCTTCGAGACCTTGCTGGAGGCGGTCCAGGATATGGAATACAACGCGGAAGACAGCGACGAGACGGCCGAAAGCCTGGAAGGGGTGGAACAGGAATTGGGCTTGGCGGACTGGGTGGACAAAGACACCGGCGAATTGGCCGAGGACACCCAGACGCGCATCGACGACCAATGACGGACAGCATCGCCGTTTATTCACTTGAGGGAGCGGATCATGAGCAATCACATGCGTCAAGTTGGCGCCCCGGATCCGGAACACAGGACATCACCCATCTTCGACGAGTATGAAGGGCTGTCGCTCGACCCGAGTAACCGCGGCAAGTAGTTTGCGGCGAGGGAAATTACCGCATGCAAGCGAGCGGTTTTAAAACACGCGGCCTGGCTGGCCGGCGCGTCTACACAGGCGCCGCAACTCCGAGAGCGGCCGGATATTGAGCACATCCCGCGCCTCCGCCAGCCGCGCCTCCCTTGGCCGATGCCGTAGCGCAGGTGGTCGAAGTCGAGTTCACTGTGGGCATCGGAATTGATGGCCACCAGCACGCCCTCCTCCTTGGCCAGCCGGCAGTGGGTGTCGAGCAGGTCCAGGCCGCCGTCTTCCAGAATGTCCACCTCGATGCCCTTGAGCACCGTGAAACCCTTGAGTGTCTGGTTGAGCCGGTCGATGGCCGCGCCCTGTTCGCGCGGGCGGCGCGATAGAGCTGGGCCGGGGTTTGGATGTCGAGCTCGTGATACAGGGCATGCACCCGCTTGGGCCCCAGGATGGGCAGGTGCAATAGGTCCGTCAGGGTGGCCGGCAGTTCCCGCTTGAGCTGTTCCAAGGTGCGCTAGCGGCCGGTTTCGACGATCTCGCGGATCTTGGCCGCCAGATCCTTGCCGATGCCCGGCAGCCGGGTCAGGTCCTCGCCCCGGGCCAGCATGGCGACGGCTTCCCGGGACAGACTTTCCATCTGGCGCGCCGTGTCGCGGTAGGCGCGCACCCGGAACGGATTGGCCGCCTCGATCTCCAGCAGATCGGCGATGTCGGCGTTGTGGGTGGGCATGGTCAAGCCTTGATGCAGATCAGCCCTTGATGCAGATCAGCGGTTCCAGCCGGACCACTTTCTTCGCCAGGCCGGCGGCCTGGGCGGCGTCCACCACGGTGCTCACGTCCTTGTAGGCGCCCGGGGCCTCCTCGGCGACGCCGCGCAGGGACGGGCTGCGGATGAGGATGCCGCGC
>JBGSHR010000249.1:0-2593 GCA_041752155.1 Thiobacillaceae bacterium
GCCAACCTGCACGGCGCGGGCGAAGCCCGCCGCTACGCATGAACCCGCGCCACGGCCTGCCCTGGCTCTGGCTCAGCGGCCTGACCCTGGTACTGGACCAGCTCAGCAAGCTGGCGGTGATGGACGGCCTGGCCCCCTACCAGTCCATCCCGGTGACCGGCTTCTTCAATCTGGTGCACGTGCACAACACCGGCGCCGCCTTCTCCCTGTTCGCCGACCAGCCCGGCTGGCAACGCCTGTTCTTCACCGGCGTGGCCCTGGTGGCATCCGTGGTGATCCTGTTCCTGTTGCGCAAGACCCAGGGGCGTCCCTTGTTCAGCGCCGCCCTGGCCCTGATCCTGGGCGGGGCGGTGGGCAACGTCATCGACCGTATCCTGTACGGGCATGTCATCGATTTCCTGGATCTTTACCTCGGCACCTGGCACTGGCCCGCCTTCAACGTGGCGGACTCCGCCATCACCCTGGGCGCGGCCCTGCTGATCTGGGACAGTCTGCGCAAATCCCCGGATGTGCCGACGCATACAAACCCGGGCGCGCCGACGGCCAACGACCCGGGCGCCAAGCCGTGAGTACAGCGCCTATCCGCATCGGCGACCGGGTGACCTTGCATTACCGCCTGAGCTGCGGCGACCAGGAACTGGTCAATACCTTCCCGGACATGCCGGAAACCTTCACCCTGGGCCAGGGCGACATCGCCCCCGGCCTGGAGACCTTGCTGCTGGGCCTCAGCGCCGAGGCACACCGTACTTTTCAGCTGGAACCCGGCGCCGCCTTCGGCGTCCATGATGAATCCCTGATCCACACCCTGCCACGGGAGGAGTTCCCCCCTGAGATGGCGCTGGAGCCCAGTCATCAGGTGACGTTCACCCTGCCCAATGGCCAGACCCTGAACGGCACGGTGCAGGAACTCTCGCCGCAGCATGTAATAGTCGACTTCAACCACCCCCTGGCCAGCCTGCCGGTGGCATTCGAAGTCCACATCCTCGCCGTTGAATGAACCCAAAAACTCCCTATCACTGAGGCACAGAGATAACAAAAAATCGATGGGGTGTTGATTCCCAGCCCATCCCCACCGAGTGGAAGACAGTTACGGGCTAACCCATTATTTTTCTCTGTGTCTCTGTGCCTCCGTGGTTGAAAATGAGCTTTTAAGAATGAACAAGATGTCCATGCCCCCTGTCATCCTGCTCGCCAACCCGCGCGGTTTCTGCGCCGGCGTGGATCGCGCCATCGCCATCGTCGAACGCGCCCTGGAGAAGTTCGGCTCCCCCATCTACGTGCGCCATGAAGTGGTGCACAACAAGTTCGTGGTGGACAGCCTCAAGGCCAAGGGGGCCATCTTCATTGAGGACATGGCCGAGGTGCCGGCCGGCGCCACCCTGATCTACAGCGCCCACGGCGTCTCCCTGGCGGTCCGCGCCGAGGCAGAGGCGCGCGGGCTGGTGGTGTTCGACGCCACCTGCCCCCTGGTGACCAAGGTCCACGTGGAGGTGAAGAAGATGCGCGAGGCCGGGCTGGGCATCATCATGATCGGCCACAAGGGTCACCCGGAAGTGGAAGGCACCATGGGCCAGAGCGACAGCAATATGTATCTGGTGGAAGACGTGGCGGATGTGGCCCAGTTGCAGGTCGCCGACCCGGACCGGCTGGCCTACGTCACCCAGACCACCCTGTCGGTGGACGACGCCGCCCGGGTAGTGGCGGCCCTGAAGGCGCGCTTCCCGCGCATCAGCGGCCCCAAGAAGGACGACATCTGCTACGCCACCCAGAACCGCCAGGACGCGGTGAAGAAACTGGCCGCCGAGTGCGATCTGGTCATCGTCGTCGGCTCCCCCAACAGCTCCAACTCAAACCGTCTGCGGGAAGTGGCCAAAAACGCCGGCACGCCGGCCTACATGGTGGACAACGCGGCGCAGCTGGAGGCCGGCTGGCTGGAAGGCAAGCAGCGCATCGGCGTCACGGCGGGGGCTTCCGCGCCGGAGGTGCTGGTGGAGGGGGTCATCGCGCGCCTGCAGGCCCTGGGCGCCGAGGAAGTCACGCCCTTGGCGGGTATCGAGGAAACCGTGAATTTTCCCTTGCCGCGCGCCCTGGCCAACTAAGAGACGCTAAACCCAACGATCCCGCATCCCCGGACTCGCCTACGGCTCCTCCAGGCTACGCACTTTGGTAGCCCGGAGGAGGCCTTCAGGCCGAGTCCGGGGAATGACCACCAGACCGGCTTAAAGCAGGGCCAGGTTGTGGTTACGGCCGGCGCTACGCACCTTAACTTGGCGCAGCCAAGTTAGCCTGCACCGCAATTTGTCGCTTCACAGAAGCGCCAGATTATCCCGGTGGATCAGCTCCGGCTCGTCCACATAGCCCAGGACGGCACCGATCTCGGCGCTGGGCTTGCCGGCGATGCGGCCGGCCTCGTCGCTACCGTAGTTCACCAGGCCCCGGGCGATATCCCGCCCGGCCTCGTCCAGGCAGGCCACCACGTCGCCGCGCTGGAACTGGCCCATCACCTCCCGCACGCCCACCGGCAGCAGGCTCTTGCCCTGCTCGCGCAGCGCCTTGGCGGCGCCCGCGTCCAGCACCAACTTGCCGCGCACCT
>JBGSHR010000250.1:0-2227 GCA_041752155.1 Thiobacillaceae bacterium
ACGCCCTGCTCGCGGCGGTGGAGGCGGCGGCCCGGGCCCAGGGTCTGGTGCAGCTGTTCGTGCTCACCACCCGCACCGCCCATTGGTTCATAGAACGCGGCTTCGAGCTGCGCTCGCCGGACGACCTGCCAGCCCCGCGCAAAGAGTTGTTCAACTGGCAACGCCGTTCCAAGGTGCTGATGAAGCCCATCGTGGAGGCATGATGCGCGGGCAAACCCTGACCTTGCTGGCCTGGGGCTGGCTGATGGCCCTGGCCGGGTGGATCCTGCCGGCCCAAGCCGGCCAGGCCTTCGTCATCGGCGTGCCGCCGATACACAGCACCCGCGTGCTGGTACAGCGCTATGAGCCCCTGCGCGCCTACCTGGCGGCGCGCCTGAAGCAGGACGTGGTGATCGAAAGCGCCTCGGATTTCGCGCGGTTTCACGCCCGCACCCTGCGCGCCGAATTCGACCTGACCATCACCCCCGCCCACTTCGCCCGCCTGGCCCAACTCGATGCGGGCTTCCAACCCCTGGTCCAGTTCCGGCCGGACCACGATTCCCTGCTGGTATACAACACCGACCAGCCCTGGACCCAGCCCGGCCAGCTCAGGGGCAAATCCCTGGCCGTGATCGACCTTCACGCCATCACGGTGATGGCCGCCTTGCATTACCTGGAAACCCAGGGACTGGAGCCCGGCGCGGACTTCCAGGTAGTGGAGCACCGCACCCATGCCAGCGTGGCCCATGCTCTGCTCTCCGGCTTGTCCGCGGCGGCCGTCACCACCAGCCAGGGTCTGTTGCAGATCCCCGACGACCTGCGCCGCAAGATCGTGGTGTACCGCCACATCGCCGACATCCCCGCGTTTGTATTCCTGGCCAAGCCCGGTACGGACAAGGCCCGGGTCGATCGCCTGAGGCGCCTCCTGCTGGCGTTCCCCGAGGAAATGGAAGGCATCGATTTCATGGGGAGCAGCGGCTACACGAGGCTGATCCCGGCCAGCGAAGCCACCATGAAACGAGTGGATCCCTAGCTGAAGCAGACCCGTAAGATCCTCGCCCCGTGAAACCGCTATTTCCGCGCCTGTCGCTCTGGCTCAAGCTCACCCTGGCGGGTTTCCTGGTCGAATCCTTGGTGTTGTTATTCCTGCTGGTGAGCAATATCCGCCTGGCCGAAGACGCCCTCCTCGACAGTGCGCGACATCGCCTGGAGAGCGCCACCCCCCTGTTGCAAGCCGCCTTGTCCGGACCCCTGGTGCAAAGGGATTACGGGGTATTGCACGAGATCCTTGACGAAACGCGCGACGGCGGCGGCTTTGTCTATCTCCTGCTGTTAGACCGGGATGGCAATCAGGTGGCGGAGTCGGGGACCAAGCCCGGCCAACCAATCCCCAAGCCTGATCTGGCGTTTGACAGGGACGACGAGGACCAGATCTACGATGCGGACATCCCCATCGAGGTCGGCAGCGTGCTCTACGGCCGGCTGAAGTTCGGTGTGGCCCTGGACTTCCTGACCGCGACCCGGGAACGTCTGGTGCGGCAAAATTTGTTGGTCGGCGCCGCTGGCATGGCCTTGACCTTTCCCTTTCTCGCCTTCACCGGCTATTGGTTGACGCGCCGCCTCAAGCAACTCACCGTCGCCAGCCATGCCCTGGCGGCCCAGGATTTCGATGCGCGCCTGCCGCCGCCGGCAGGGTCGCGGGCCGCACTGCGTGCACCCAGACCGAGAACTGGGGTCGGCCCGATCCCGATCCCGTTCCCGCTCCCGATTCCCTCACGGCAACCTCGGGAACCGTTCGAACTCCGGCCGGCGCTTCTCCACGAAGGCGTCGCGCCCCTCCTTGGCCTCCTCGCTCAGGTAAAACAGGAGGGTGGCGTCGCCGGCCAGCTGCTGGATGCCGGCGAGGCCGTCGACGTCGGCGTTGAAGGCGGCCTTGAGCAGGCGCAGGGCGGTGGGCGACAGGCTCAGGATCTCCCGCGCCCACTGCACGGTCTCCTCCTCCAGCCGCTCCAGGGGGACCACCGTGTTGACAAGGCCCATCTCCAGCGCCTGTTGAGCGTTGTACTGCCGGCACAGGAACCAGATCTCCTTGGCCTTCTTCTGCCCCACCATCCGGGCCAGCAGGCCGGCGCCGTACCCGCCGTCGAAGCTACCCACCCGCGGCCCGGTCTGGCCGAAGACGGCGTTGTCTGCCGCGATCGTGAGGTCGCACACCACGTGCAGGACGTGGCCGCCGCCGATGGCGTAG
>JBGSHR010000251.1:0-3350 GCA_041752155.1 Thiobacillaceae bacterium
CCTGGGCGGCGGCTGTTTCCTCAACCACATCCTGTCGCGCCAGCTGGGCCGCCTGCTTGGCGAGCGCGGCCTGACCGTGCTGGAGGCCCGCCAGGTACCGCCCAACGACGGGGGCTTGAGCCTGGGCCAGGCTTGGGTTGCAATGTCGCGGAGTCGTTGATGCTTTAGCATCTTACGAATCCGGTATCCCCCTTGCGGGGACAGAAAATCAACTGAAGAGGACGCCGACATGTGTCTCGCCATCCCCGCCCGCGTGGTGGAAATACAAGAAAACGACCAGGCCATCGTCGACCTCGGCGGCGTGCGCAAGGACGTGTCCCTGGCCCTGGTGGAGGATGTCCAGATCGGCGACTACGTCATCGTCCACGTGGGCTACGCCCTCACCCGGCTGGACCCGGAGGAGGCGGCGAAGACTCTGGCCCTGATGGCCGAGGCGGGCCTCACCTCGGAGGCCGCATGAAAACTATTGCCAGGCACCACAAGCAATCCGTCACACCGGCGGTGCGAGGTTGTTGCCGCTTCAGCGGCTTTACAACCTCGGCCTACCCCTTGCGGGTGCAAGCCGGTGTCCAGTGCCTTGATTTCCTGGATTCCGGCCTTCGCCGGAATGACCGATAAGATGAAATACGTCGATGAATTCCGCGACGGCGAGGTGCGACCGCGCAGGGCGGAGCAGGGGCCCCACGCAGTGGGGATGCGACCCCGTAGCGGGATGCGCGACCTCGCATCGCAAGCGCTGGCGGCCGTGAGGAGGTTTGAATGAAATACGTCGATGAATTCCGCGACGGCGAGGTCGCCCAGGGCCTGGCCCGCGCCATCGCCGCCGAGGTTCGCCCGGACCGGCGCTACAACTTCATGGAGTTCTGTGGCGGCCACACCCACGCCATCTCGCGTTATGGCGTGCCGGATCTGCTGCCGGCCAACGTGCGCATGATCCACGGCCCCGGCTGCCCGGTGTGCGTGCTGCCCATCGGCCGCATCGACCTGGCCATCCAGCTGGCCCTGGAGAATGGCGTCATCCTGTGCACCTACGCCGACACCCTGCGCATCCCGGCCTCGGGCGGGCTGTCGCTGATGCGGGCCAAGGCCCAAGGCAGCAAATTGACTGGGCGTGGCGACATCCGCATGGTGTACGCGGTGACCGACGCCCTGCGCATCGCCCGGGACAACCCGGAGAAGGAAGTCGTCTTCTTCGCCATCGGCTTCGAGACCACCACGCCGCCCACGGCGGTGGCCATCAAGCAGGCCCGGGCGGAGGGGCTGAAGAACTTCAGCGTGCTGTGCTGCCACGTGCTCACCCCCTCGGCCATCATGAACATCCTGGAATCGCCCGAGGTGCGCGAGCTGGGCACTGTGCCCCTGGACGGCTTTATCGGCCCGGCCCACGTCTCCACCGTCATCGGCAGCCGGCCCTACGAATTCTTCGCCGAGGAATACCGCAAGCCGGTGGTGATCGCCGGCTTCGAGCCCCTGGACGTGATGCAGGCCATCCGCATGCTGGTGCGCCAGGTCAACGAGGGCCGCGCCGAGGTGGAGAACGAGTTCACCCGGGCCGTGACGCCTGAGGGCAACGAGAAGGCCCAGAACCTGGTGTCCGAGGTATTCGAGCTGCGCCGCAGTTTCGAGTGGCGCGGCCTGGGGGAGGTGCCGTACTCCGCCCTGAAGATCCGCGCCGCCTACGCCGATCTCGACGCCGAGCGCCGCTTCGGCCTGGAATACCAACCGGTGCCCGACAACAAGGCCTGCGAGTGCGGCGCCATCCTGCGCGGCGTGAAGAAGCCCACCGACTGCAAGATCTTCGGCACCGTATGCACGCCGGAGAATCCCATGGGCAGCTGCATGGTGTCCTCGGAGGGGGCCTGCGCGGCCCATTACACCTATGGGCGCCACAAGGATGTGGAGGCGGCGGTATGAAGTGTCAGTACTTCGGAGATAAGCGAGATCTCTTCAAGTACGACTTCCTTCTGGATTTATTGCAGGCTCATGCGACAGGGCGAATTGCCTTTGTACCCATGTTGACGCCTGACGACGATGGAAAGGAAGGTTCTCTGAAATGGAAAGATCGAGGACTTCGCAATAGCGAATTGATTGAATTTCTAGAACAAAGCAGAAGCAGTGGCCAGAGTGGAAAGTGTTTGTTTGCGTGGCGTGAGTTCTTTTTGAAACAGGGTGTTATCTACCTTCCCTACAGAGATATTCCTCCGCATTACACATACGCTGAGCGAGAAAATTACTTTAATCAGGTTCCAACTGAATACCTGAAAGACACATGCATGTTCATAGACCCAGATATTGGGATTGAGCATGGCAAGCTGTCGTACATGCGTAAGCGCGGGATTGGCGGTATTGATAAATACCTGTTTCTGGATGACTTGGAAAACCTGAGCCAGCGAGCTCAAAACGTTGTTTTTGTTGTCTACCAACATTTGCAATTCAACAGCAAGCTTCGAGCGAGAGACACCATCATGCGTGCGGCAAAAGTAAGCACGAAACTAGGAAAGCCCGTTGCATTTATTCGTGAGGCGGACCTGGCCTTCCTTGTCTTTTCTGACTCGGACAGTGCGTTCGAAAAGGCGTGCAATGCTATGAAAAAACACGCTTCTAAGCACGCCTTATCTGCTGACGCGGTTGGTGTTTGCGATGAGTAGCGGCCAAGTAAAAAAAGGCTACGCCCGCCCCCTGGACATCAAGCGCGGCCGGGTGGACATGAGCCACGGCGGCGGCGGCCGGGCCATGGTGCAGTTGATCGAGGAGCTGTTTGCCAAGCACCTGGGCAACGACTTCCTGGCCCAGGGCAACGACGGCACCCTGCTGCCGCCGCCCAATGGCCGGCTGGTGGTGTCCACCGACAGCCACGTGGTGTCGCCCCTGTTCTTTCCGGGGGGCGACATCGGCTGCCTGTCGGTGCACGGCACGGTGAACGACGTGGCGGTGATGGGGGCGACACCCCTCTACCTCACCGCCGGCTTCATCCTGGAAGAAGGCTTCCCCCTGGCCGATCTGGCGCGCATCGTCGAGTCCATGGCGCTGGCTTGTAAAACCGCCGGCGTGCCCCTGGTGGCGGGGGACACCAAGGTGGTGGAGCAGGGCAAGGGCGACGGCGTGTTCATCACCACCACCGGCATCGGCGTGCTGGCGGACGGCGTCAATCTGTCCGGCGACCGGGCCCGGCCCGGTGACGCCATCCTGGTATCCGGCAGCATGGGTGACCACGGCACCGCCATCATGGGCCAGCGGGAGAACCTGGCCTTCGATACCCCCATCCAGTCCGACACGGCGGCGCTGAACGGCCTCACCGCCGCCCTGCTGGCCAGCGGCACCGAGCTGCGCGTCATGCGCGACCCGACCCG
>JBGSHR010000252.1:0-2743 GCA_041752155.1 Thiobacillaceae bacterium
GGCGGCGAAGGATCTGGGCGATGGGCGCTTCAGCATCGTCCACGCACCGTTCTCGGCGCTGGCGGCCGGGATGCGCGGTCTGGATGTGGAAGAAGTGGACGGCGTTTTATTCGATTTCGGGGTGTCCAGTCCTCAACTGGACGAGGCGGCAAGGGGTTTCAGTTTTCGGTTCGATGCGCCTTTGGATATGCGCATGGATACCAGCCGCGGCATGACGGCGGCGCAATGGCTGAACCAAGCGGCGGAAGAGGAGATTGCACAAGTTGTCAGGGACTATGGCGAAGAGCGGTTTGCTAGGCAGGTTGCGCGGGCGATTGTTAAAGCGCGCGCAGTCACGCCGCTCGCCACGACCTGGCAGCTCTCCTCCCTCTGCGCGGGGGCGGTGCGCACCCGGGAGCGTGGCCAGGACCCGGCTACGCGCACCTTTCAGGCTGTGCGGATTTTCATTAACCGGGAGCTTGAGGAAATCGAGGAAGCCCTCCCGCAAGCGGTTTCCCTGTTGAAGCCGGGCGAGCGGCTGGTGGTGATCAGTTTTCATTCTTTGGAAGATCGGATGGTCAAGCGGTTCATGCGCGAGGAGACGGAAGGGGAGCAGCTGCCGCCCGAGATTCCCGTGCCCGCCAGCGAACTGCGCCAAGGCCGGCTCCGGCTGGTGGGCAAGGCGGTGCGGCCGGCTCCCGCCGAGAGCGATGCCAACCCCCGTGCCCGTAGCGCGGTGATGCGTGTGGCCGAACGCACGGATGAACCCGGCCCGAAACCAGCGCAAGGAGGGGCGGCATGGTCAGGCTGAACTTGCTCTTGACCCTGGTGTTGGTCGTCTGTGCCCTCTCCGTCGTCTCCGCGCGCCACCAGGCGCGCAAATTGTTTGTGATGCTCCAGTCCGAGCAGGCCCGGGCGCGCGACCTGGATGTGGAATGGGGACGCCTGGAACTGGAGATCTCCACCTGGCTCATGCACAACCGGGTGGAAGAGGTGGCCCATGGCCGTCTGCATATGTCCGTGCCGGACCCGACCCGGGTCTATGTCCTGGACGGGAGGCGCTGAGCATGGCGCGCCACGCCCATCCCCTCCTGCACCTGGATCTGCAACGCTGGCGCATGCGCCTTACCCTGGGCCTGTTGTTCGGCGGCTTCGCCGCGCTTTCCGCGCGTGCCGCCTATCTCCAGGTCTGGCACAACGACTTCCTCAACGAGGAGGGGGAGAAACGGGTCCAGCGCGTGGTGCCCATTCCCGCCTATCGCGGCATGATCACCGACCGCCGCGGCGAACCGCTGGCCGTCTCCACGCCGGTGGAAACCCTCTGGGCCAACCCCCGGGAGGCCCAGGTCACGCCGGCCCAGATCCAGGCCCTGGCCACCATCCTGGACAAGGATCCGGACCACTTGGCGCGCCAGTTCGCCGATAAATCCAAGGCCTTCGTCTACATCGAACGCCTGCTGGAGCCGCCCAAGGCGCTGCAGGCCAAGGCCCTGAATATCGTCGGCCTGCACAGCAAGCCCGAATACCGGCGCTACTACCCGGCCGGCGAGGTCACTGCCCACGTCCTGGGCATCACCAATGTGGAGGACCGGGGCCAGGAAGGCCTGGAGCTGACTTACCAGCCCTGGCTTGCGGGCGAGGCCGGGTCGCGGCGCGTGGTCAAGGACCGCCTGGGCAACGTGGTGGAAGTGTTGGAACGGCTCAAGTCGCCCAAACCCGGGCGCGATCTGGTCCTGTCGGTGAACCAGCACATTCAATACCTGGCCTACCGCGAGCTGTCCGATGCCGTGGCGCAAAACCAAGCCCGCGCCGGCGCGGTGGTGGTGCTGGACGCCCGCACCGGCGAGATCCTCGCCCTGGCCAATACCCCCAGCTACAACCCCAACGCCCGCTCCACCTTCTCCCCCGAGCGCCTGCGCAACCGGGCTGTGACCGACTCCTTCGAGCCCGGTTCCACCATGAAGCCCCTGATGGTGGCCACCGCCCTGGATGCCGGGGTGGTCCGCCCCGACACCGTCATCGACACCGGGCCAGGCTGGCTCATGGTGGGTGACAAGCGCATCTCGGACGTGCATCCCAAGGGGGTGTTGACCGTGAGCCAGGCGATCCAGGTCTCCAGCAACGTGGCCCTGGCCAAGATCGCCCTGGAGAAGGTGCATGGCGAGGATTACTGGCGCCTGCTGACCCACGCCGGCTTCGGCGCCCAGCCCAAGTCCGGCATGCCCGGCGAGGCCAGCGGCCGGCTGCGCCCCTATGCCACTTGGCGCCCCATCGAGAAGGCCACCATGGCCTATGGTCATGGTCTCTCCGTGAGCCTGCTGCAACTGGCCCACGCCTATACCGCCTTCGCCAACGACGGCGTCATGCCCCAGCTCACCGCCCTGCGCCGGGAAGGCCAGGCCCTGGGCGCCCGGGTCATGACCCCGACCAGCGCCAAGGAGGTCCTGGCCATGCTGGAACTGGTCACCCGGGAGGGCGGCACCGCCCCCATGGCCCGGGTGGTGGGTTACCGGGTGGCCGGCAAGACCGGCACCGCCCACAAGCTGGTGGGCGGTGCCTATTCCCCGACCAAATATGTCAGCTCCTTCGTCGGCCTGGCGCCGGCCTCGGACCCGCGCCTGGTGGTGGCGGTGATGATCGACGAGCCCATGGGCAAGATGTATTACGGCGGCCTGGTGGCCGCCCCGGTGTTCTCCCGGGTCATGGCCGGCGCCCTGCGTTTCATGGCTTTGCCGCCGGATGCGCCGTTCGACGCCACCAGCGC
>JBGSHR010000253.1:0-3390 GCA_041752155.1 Thiobacillaceae bacterium
CGAAGAGGAACTGGCCGCCGCCGCGCCTGCCGGAACGCACCCGGTGGCCGTGCTGCTGGGACCGAGCCACGCCGAGGAAGTGGCGCTGGAACTGCCCACCGCGGTGGTCCTGTCGGGCAAGGAGGACGCCGACTGGGCGCACTGGCAGGCCTGGATTTCCGGCCCGTTCTTCCGGGTCTACACGAATCCCGACATGCCCGGGGTCGAATTCGCCTCCGCCTTCAAGAACATCATCGCCCTGGCCGTGGGCATGGCCGACGGGCTGGGCGCCGGCGACAACACCCGCGGCACGCTGATGACCCGCGGGATGGTGGAGCTGTCGCGCCTGGGGCGGGCGCTGGGCGGCCGCCAGGAGACGTTTGCCGGCCTGGCCGGCATCGGCGACATGATCACCACCTGCATCAGCCACCACAGCCGCAACCGCAACTTCGGCGAAGCGGTCACCGCCGGCGAACTCAGTCCGGCGGAGATCCTGGCCTCGTGGGTGCAGGTCGTCGAGGGCGTCGAAATGGCCAAGGCGGCCTTGAAGCTGGGTGAGAAGCACAATGTCGAACTTCCTATTACCAAACAGGTTCACGATGTGCTATTTTCAGGAAAACCGCCCCGGCAGGCGATGCGGGAGTTGATGGAGCGGGAGCTGCGGGCTGAAACGGACTAGGTTTCTGACAGGGGAGACCCGGGACATGGCCGCACCGACGGACTACCCCAAGAAGCTCTACTACTCGATCAGCGAGGTCGCCGCGATCAGCGGCGTCAAGGCGCACGTGCTGCGCTATTGGGAATCGGAATTCCCCTCGCTGCACCCCAAGAAGACCCGTGCCGGCAGCCGCCGTTACCGCCAAAGCGATATCGACAGCGTCCTGGCGATCAAGGACCTGCTCTACGTCAAGGGCTTCAAGATCGCAGGCGCCCGCAAAGCCCTGCGCCAGGAAAACGCGGGCGATGACGCGCCGTCGGCGGCGGCACAGTTCGCGCTGGGCTTCGAGGCCATGGACGCCGAGCAGCGCCTGGCCTTCGTGCGTACCGAGTTGCAGGAGATCCTGGAGATCGTGCGCCAGCTGAAGCAGCCCAACGCCGCGCCGCTCAAGAAGATGGCGGGCAAGGGCTGACGCGCGGACGGTCCGGGGGCCGGGGGATTGCTCCTTGTCCGCGCCCGAACCCCGTATTAGATTGTCGCCTTCCTGCGGACCCCCGCCGGCTTCGGGCCGGCACGCGGAACCTTCGGTCGGGACGTGGCGCAGCCCGGTAGCGCACTTGCATGGGGGGCAAGGGGTCGCGAGTTCAAATCTCGCCGTCCCGACCACTCTAACACACACGCACAAAATCACATACGATATCTGCAAGATTTCGCAACTATAGCCCGAAAAACGTTTTGTCCCGGTTTTGTCCCGGTTCGTGGGACCCCCCTCGCGCCCGCCACCCTGCGGCCATCTTCCCCTGCGGAGAGGTTTCGCGTTCCCGGGCCCGGCGGGAGGCTGGTATGATGGGCGGCGACGATCACCATGAATGGCTCAATCGGTCGGGGGGCACGATGAGCGAAGCGAAATTCCGGATCGAGTACTCGGGACCCGCGCTGCGGGATGGGACAATGGACGTACGCGACTTGGCGCCGGCCCTGTTGGGCCTGGGCGATGCCTGCACGCGCGCCAATCGAATCCTCAATCACGGCTCGACCACGGCCGGGGTCCATGTCAACGCGGACTTCCAGCGTGGTTCATTCGACGTGCTGCTCACTCTCGTCACAAGCACGCCGGCCCAGGACCTCCTGGGGCAGTTCGCTGATGCGGCGGGGATCCTGACGTACCTCGGCTTAGGCGGGACCGGGTCCTTTGGCGTGATTCAGCTCGTGAAGTGGCTCAAGGGCAAGAAGCCGGAGACTGTCGAAAAGGTCGACCGCGACACTGTGGCCGTCTCCATCAGCAACAGCACGATCAACGTGAACGTGAACACCTACAATCTGGCCCGGAATCCTGATATCAGGCGGCACCTACAGAAGGCAATCGCCCCGCTGACCAAAGATGGTATCGACGAGTTGCGCCTCGGGGGGTATGCCGGCAGCCAGCAGACGTCCATTTCCAGCGACGAAGCCCCGGCGTTTTCCCCGGCACCCGAGGCCTGGTCGATCGAGGCCGTAGAGGTCTTCAAGAGCACGGTCCAGGCGCCATACGAGATTGCTCAGATCCCGTTCGACGACGACTTGGTTTGGCGGCTCCGGGAAATGGACGACCAGCGCCACCGGTTTTCGGCGCGGATGGCCGATGAACTGTTCATTGCCGAGGTTAGAGACGGCGTGCACTCGTTCACGTGTGGCGACATCATGGTTGCTCAGCTGAGGATTGAGAACAGGCTGTCCCCGGAAGGGCTAACGATCACCCGCACAATAGTGAAGGTGGAGCGCCTCATTCGACGGCCCCGGAAGTCGGACCTGCCCGAGTTGCCGCTCCCCCCGGGCCCCGCGGAGTAGCCACGCGCCTCAAGTCCAGGGCCCCAGCAGGGCGCTTTGCCTGGTGGCGGCACAAGCGCCGCCGGCTGCCGCCGGTTGATCTGCCCCCGCGCCGGCCGCAATGAACCCATCCCAGTTGAATGCTTCCCACCGTTGGCGTAAAATGGGGTCTTCCTGTTTTTCATCGGTAAATGAGAGGAGCATGTCCATGAGGTTCGTATCAACCACCATCGCGTGCCTGCTGATCGTCCTGCCCGCGGCCGCCGGCCTCGCCCAGACCAAGTCTACGGCTGACCGCGCGGCAGAATGCGCCAAGATCACCGACCCCAAGGCTCGCCTCGAGTGCTATGACGCCATGGCGAAGGCGCTCGGTGCACCGAAGGCGCCGGCGCAATCGGCAGCGGCTGCGCCGAACCGCGGCAAGTGGCTTGTCCAACAGGACGTCAACCCCCTCGACGACTCCAAAACGGTCAACCTGATCCTGGCGGCCGACAAGGGGAAGTCCGACTGGGGGACGCCGATTGGTTTGATCATTCGCTGCCAAAGCGGCGAAACCGATGTCATCATTGGGTGGGGCGAATATCTCGGGAACGACGCGACGGTTACCTGGCGCGCCGGTACGCAGCCGGCCGTGACCGAGGAGTGGTCGACATCGACGGACAAGAAGGCGACCTTTTATCCGCACAACGCTGTAAAGATGATCCGAACGCTCATGAATGTGTCTACCCTGGTCGTTCAAGTTACCCCGTATTTGGAGGGTCCCCGGACCGCGGAGTTCGACCTCCGGGGCCTCTCGGATGTGATCGGACCTCTGAAGACTGCCTGCGGCTGGGAGTAGCGCGGGGGTGCGATCGAGGATTGGGGGCGGCCGGGCCGCCCCTTTTGCGTCCTGGGGTCACGGCTCCGATTTGGTGGGGGGGTTGGCGTCGCCGGACGTGGATGCCGCC
>JBGSHR010000254.1:0-4387 GCA_041752155.1 Thiobacillaceae bacterium
CCCCAACCCGGATGGGCGAGACGATACGGGTGCATCTCCGCGTTGCAGCTCGTCGCCGTGGAATGAACACTGTCTTCTCGCCGCGCCTTGCGCTGCATCCCGTATCGTCTCGCCGCATGGCATGTCTCCTGGTGAGATAGGCTCTGAATAAGGCGGCGTAGGTTATCATATGCCGCTATTTTTCCGATCCTATTGGGATAACGCATGTTCGGACTTCTTCGTGGTTACTTTTCCACCGATCTCGCCATTGACTTGGGAACCGCCAACACGCTCATCTATGTGCGCGGTCGGGGTATCGTCCTGAACGAACCCTCCGTGGTGGCCATTCGCCAGGAGGGCTTCTCCGGCAAGAAGACCATCCAGGCCGTGGGTATCGAGGCCAAGCAGATGCTGGGGCGCACCCCGGGCAACATCCACGCCATCCGTCCCATGAAGGACGGCGTGATCGCCGACTTCAACGTCACCGAGCAGATGCTCAAGTTCTTCATCAAGAAGGTCCATGATACCCGGCTGTTCCATCCCAGCCCGCGCATCATCATCTGCGTGCCATCCGGGGCGACCCAGGTGGAACGCCGGGCCATTCGCGAATCGGCCATCGGCGCCGGCGCGCGCCAGGTCTATCTGATCGAGGAACCCATGGCGGCGGCCATCGGCGCCGGCATGCCGGTGGCCGAGGCCACCGGTTCCATGGTGGTGGACATCGGCGGCGGCACCACCGAGGTGGGCGTCATCTCCCTGGGCGGCGTGGTGTATACGGCCAGCGTGCGGGTGGGCGGCGACAAGTTCGACGAGTCCATCATCAACTACATCCGCCGCAACTACGGCATGCTGATCGGCGAGGCCACCGCCGAGAACATCAAGAAAGAGATGGGCTCCGCCTTCCCCGGCTCCGAGGTGCGGGAGATGGAGGTGAAGGGCCGCAACTTGGCGGAAGGCATCCCGCGCAGCTTCACGGTCACCTCCAACGAGATCCTGGAGGCCCTCACCGATCCCCTCAACACCATCGTCTCGGCCGTCAAGTCGGCCCTGGAGCAGACCCCGCCGGAACTGGGCGCGGACATCGCCGAAAAGGGCATGGTGCTCACCGGCGGCGGCGCCCTGCTGCGCGACATCGACCGTCTGCTCATGGAAGAGACCGGCCTGCCGGTGATCGTGGCGGAAGATCCCCTCACCTGTGTGGTACGCGGCTCCGGCCGCGCCCTGGAGGAGATGGACCGTTTGGCCACGGTGTTCACCAACGATTGATCCACATGAGGGGCAAGGGACAAGGGACCGTGGTTTCCCTTGCCCCTTGTCCCTTGTCCCTTACCCCTTAAATGTCCCGTGCCCCCCACGCCCCTCTCTTCGTCCGGGAGATGGGGCTGTCCTCCCGTCTGGGCGTCTATGTCCTGATCTGTCTGCTTCTGGCTGCCCTGGATGCCCGCTATGCGGCCTTGGCCGGGGTGCGCTCCGGCCTGAACGCGATTCTTCATCCGAGCCAGCTCGCCCTGGCCAAGCCTTGGGAATGGCTCCAGGAGGTGGGCGGTTTCTTCGTCACCCATGGCGAGTTGCAGCAGGATAACGATCGCCTGCGCCAGGCCCAGGCTCGTCTCCTGACCGCGCAACAGGATCGTCAGGCCCTGGCGCGGGAGAACGAGCGCTTGCGCGGCCTGCTGGCCATGCCGGTCCGCCCCGGCGTTACGCCCCTGGTCGCCGAGATCATCGAAATCACGCCCGATCCTTTTGCTCGCAAGGTCGTCATCAACCGGGGCAGCACCCAGGGCGTGGTGGCCGGCCGGCCGGTGGTGGATGCGGCGGGGCTGCTGGGCCAGGTGACCCGGGTGTTCCCCTGGAGCGCCGAGGTGACGCTTTTGACCGACCGGGATCAGGGCGCCCCGGTGCAGAACCAGCGCAACGGTTTGCGCGTCATCGTTTCCGGCATCGGCTCGGACAATCTGCTGCAGATCCGTTTCCTCGACATGCACGCCGACATCAAGTCGGGGGACCTGCTCTATACCTCGGGCATCGACGGGGTCTATCCGGCCGGTATCCCGGTGGCCCAGGTGGTGACCATGGAATTGCCGCGCCATACCCCCTTCGCCCGGGCCCTGTGTCGTCCTCTGGGCGGGGTGGGGCGCTACCGCCATGTGGCGGTGCTCACACTCGATCCCGTGCCGGCGCCGAAGTTGGCCCCAGCCTCGATATCGGCGCCAGTGCCAAAGTCGGCGTCCCGATCGGCCAACACCCCAGCCAAGGCCAAACCATGAAGAGTCGCGACGGTATTTCTCACCGACCCTTGCTGCCCCAGGGGGCGGAACTGGCCCCGCCGGTCACGCGCGGCAAGGTCTATCTGGTCCTGCTGGTGGCTCTGGCCGCCAGCCTGCTGCCCTGGTCGGACGACATCCGCTGGCTGGTGCCGGATTTCACCCTGATGGCGCTGTTGTACTGGAACATCCACGCCCCGCGCCTGGCCGGTCTGGGCAGCGCCTTCGTGTTGGGGCTCATCACCGATGTGGCGCGCGGCGTGCTCATGGGTCTCAACGCCCTGGCCTACTGCGTGGCCGCGTTCGCGGTGCTGTCCCTGCAACGGCGCCTGGAAAAATTCGACGCGCCGCGCCAGACCCTGCAACTGGCGCCGATGTTGCTGGGCAAAGAGGTGCTGGTGCTGACCCTGGGTCTGCTGTTCGGGCGGGGTGAGGTGGATTGGCGCTGGCTCGCCGCCGGCCTGGTGGCCACGCTGTTGTGGACCCCCCTGGCCTTGCTGGTGAACCGCATCACCGGCCGACCCCGCGTCGAGCCGCAAGACGTCCCGTGAGACTGCGCTTAGTCAATCCGGAAGAGGAGTTCCGTCGCTACCGTCGGCGCATGGAGGTGGCGGGCGTTCTCGCCACGCTCCTGTTTCTGGGCCTGTTCAGCCGCTTCGCCTGGTTGCAGGTGGTGCAATACGACCGTTACCACGCTCTGGCGGAGAACAACCGCATCTCCCTGGTGCCCGCGCCTCCCTCGCGCGGGGTGATCTACGATCGCCAGGGGACGGTGCTGGCCCACAACTATTCCGCCTACACCCTGGAGATCACCCCGTCCAAGGCGGGCAAGCTGGACGAGGTGATCGATAGGCTGGCCGGCGTGGTCGCCATCGAGGCGGTGGACCGCAAACGCTTCAAGAAGCTGATGGCGGAGAGCAAGAACTTCGAAAGCATTCCCATCCGCAACCAGCTTACGGAAGAAGAGGCGGCGCGCTTCGCCGTGAACCAGTATCTGTTCCCCGGGGTCGAGGTGAAGGCGAGGCTGTTTCGCCAGTATCCCTTCGGCGCCAGTTTCTCCCATGTGGTGGGTTATATCGGCCGGCTCGGCCAACGAGACGTGGACGCCCTGGAGGCCTCGCGGCAAGCCGCCAACTATCGGGGCACCGATCATATCGGCAAGCTGGGCATCGAGGGACGCTACGAGTCCTGGCTGCACGGCCGCACCGGCATCGAGAAGGTGGAGACGGACTCCAGCGGCCGCGCCGTGCGTACCCTGTCGCGCACCCCGCCGGTGGCCGGCTACAACCTCTGGCTGCACCTGGATGCGCATTTGCAGCAAGTGGCGGAGCAGGTGTTCGGCGACTACCGGGGCGCGCTGGTGGCCCTGGACCCGAGGAACGGCGGGGTGCTGGCTCTGGTGTCCAAGCCCGGCTTCGACCCCAACCTGTTCGTCGATGGCATCGACAGCGCCAGTTGGCGCGAACTCAACGACTCCCTCGACCGTCCCCTGGTCAACCGGGCCCTGCGCGGCCTCTATCCCCCCGGTTCCACCCTCAAACCCTTCATGGGCCTGGCCGGCGTGGAACTGGGGGTGCGCCAGCCCAACGAGACCATCAACGATCCCGGCTACTTCACCCTGTCGGGCAGCCGCCATCGCTACCGGGACTGGAAGAAGGACGGGCATGGTCTGGTGGACCTGAAGAAGTCCATCACCATCTCCTGCGATACCTACTACTACGGCCTCGCCCACCAGATGGGCATAGAACGCATGGCCGGTTTCCTGTCCAAATTCGGTTTCGGCAAGCGCACCGGGGTGGACCTGGACGGCGAGATGGCCGGGCTCTTGCCCACGCCGGAGTGGAAGCGCAAGCGCTTCAAGCAACCCTGGTGGCCGGGGGAAACCGTGGTGGCGGGCATCGGCCAGGGTTATGTGCTGGCCACGCCCCTGCAATTGGCGGTGGCCACCATGGCCATCGCCAACGACGGCAAGATGTTCCAGCCGCAACTGATACGCGCCTGGCAGGACCCGGTCAGCGGCAAGGTGGTCTCGGCCGCGCCCCAACTCGTGGACCAGATCGATCTGAAGCCGGAATATCTGCGCCTGGTGAAAGAGGCCATGGTGGATGTCACCCGCCCCGGCGGCACGGCGGCGGCGGCCGGGG
>JBGSHR010000255.1:0-6641 GCA_041752155.1 Thiobacillaceae bacterium
CATCGTCGCCAAGGTCAACGGCCTGGCGGCGCCGAATCCGTACTACACCAACACTTGCTACAGCCTGGTGGCCGAGGACTACGGCTTCTCCGTCGCCCACCTGTACCGGGTCGAGAACGGCACCTTCAAGTACATCAAGGAGGGCAGCGGTACTTCGCCCATGGCCATGCCCGACAAGTCCCCCGTCCCCAGGCTCTACCGCAAGCTCGAGGCCGAATACGCCAACGGTTGGGTCGTCAACGTGTTGGCCGACGCGTTCGGTTGAGAAGCACTTCCGCTCGCCACGCCCCTCCCGTGGCGGGCATTTTTTGATTCGTGAATGACCGCGAGCATAGCTGTGACCGTACCTTGCCCCTCCAGGGCTTCGCAAAACGATTTAACAAGGAGAAGGACATGATGGAGAGACTACGATGGGCTGACGGCGCCCTGTTCGGGATGCCGCGCTGGCTGACTGGTGTGGCGCTGATACTCGGGCTGAGTGCCAACATCCCCGCCCAAGCCTCCGAAATGCTTGCCTCCCTGCAACTCGGAAAATCCGACACGGTGCTGCGCGGCGACGCCCGGTGTACCGCCTGCCACGACGACTCCGACAATCCCAAGCCGACCATGCTGGGCGAGCACCCGTGGGTACTCTCCATCGGCAAGTCCAAGCACGGCACCGTGGCCGACGGCCGCACGCCCACCTGCACAAGTTGCCATGGCGAGAGCGATGCGCACATGAAGAGGCGGGATCCGTCCATCCCCCGCCCCGCCCCGGATCGCTCCTTCAACAAAACCACGCCGGCGAGTGTGCAGGATGAGGCCTGCACCTCCTGCCACAAGGGCGGCAACCGCATGTTCTGGGCGAACAGCACCCATCACAACAGCGGAGTGGCCTGCGCCAGCTGTCATGACGTCCACAACAACGGCCACGACAAGGCACGCGGCAAGCAGACCCAGACCGAAGTCTGCTTCAGCTGTCACAAGGACAAACGCGCAGAAATGAATCGTCCTTCCCACCATCCGGTCAAGGAAGGCAAGGTCGCCTGCTCCGATTGTCACAACCCCCATGGATCAGCCGGCGACAAACAACTCAAGCGCGCCACCGTCAACGACACCTGCTACCAGTGCCACATGGAGAAGCGCGGCCCGTTCTTGCATAACCATCAGCCGGTTAACGAGGATTGCACGCTCTGCCACAACCCCCATGGCACGACGGTTGGTTCACTGCTCAAATCGCGCCCGCCCTTCCTCTGTCAGGAATGCCATAACGACGTGGCTTCAGGTCACCCTGGACAGTTGGCGGGCATACCTGCCGCGCCCACGACCTCGACCGGTCAGCTCGGCACCACAGCCCGGGGTTGCTTGAATTGCCACACCAGCATCCACGGCGACAACAACCCGCAAGGCTCGACCGCAACACGTCGCTTCTTCCGCTAACTGGTGAAGTAAGGAGAAAATTATGAAAGCCATACATCATTTCCCACTCACCGCCCTGACCACTGCCCTGCTTGTCATCCATGCACCGGCATCGCTGGCCGCGGAAGACGAGGACACCACGCAATACACCAAACCAAGTAGTTCGATATCCATCGGCATCGGCAATTGGTCGGACGACCGGATGCATGAAGGTCAATATGACGGCATGTGGGAAAACGGCACCCATGGCAGCCTCGATGCCAGTGTTCACAGGCGTGATGATGCAACCGGCACCTGGACCAACCTCACGGTCAAGAACCTAGGCCTGGACACGTTCGAACTGGGCGCGAATTACGAGAAGCAGGGAGATTGGGGGATCGGCATGGAGTATTCGCAAACCCCGCGCCAGAACCCTTTTATCGTTAACACCGGCCTCCAAGGCATCGGTACGCCGCAGCAAACGGTCACCGTAGTCGCCCCGGGCGCCGGCAGCAATGTGCTTCTGGATATGCAGCGTGATGCCACATCGCTGAATATGTTCAAACGCTTCTCACCCGGTCTGGAATTCCGGGTGAACTTCAAGAACGAGGAAAAGAACGGCGACCGGCAATGGGGTGTGAGGGCCTATCCCACGCTTGGCGGCACTGGCGGCAGCTACGCGGCCTTTGTCGCCGAACCCATCGACAGCACTACGCGGCAGTTGGATGCCCTGTTCAACTACACCAGCGAGAAGCTGCAGTTGACCGGCGGCTATTACGGCAGTTGGTACAACAACAACCTTATCCGTCTGGACGTGATTGGCACCGCGGCCGGCGTCACAGAGATGTCGTTGCCCCCCGACAACCAAGCCCATCAAGGTTATCTCCAGGGCAACTACGCCTTCACGCCGACCACCCACGGCATGTTCAAGGTGTCTTATACCCACGCCACCCAGAACGACCCCTTCATGTCCACGACCAATAATGGCGTGGCTGCCTGGGCACCCAAGGCAACCGTCGGCTCCAGCCTGCAGGGCGAAGTGAACACCACCGAGGCGATGCTGGGCTTGACGGCCCGGCCCATGCCCAACCTGTCGGTGCTGGCCAACCTGCGCTATTGGGACCGTCAGGACGACACCCCGGTTCGAATCGACGCCACCAACACGGCCGGGACCGTCGACTACCACAACAACCCATTCCAGAACACCAAGACCTCCGGCAAGGTTGAGGGCACCTACCGCCTTAAAGACGGCTACAGCGTCACGGCGGGGATTGACCATACCCACCAGACACGCAGCATCTCGGACCTGATCGTCAAGACCACCGAGATCTTCGTGCCCTATCGGCCGGAAATGGATGAAACCACCTATCGGATCAATCTACGCCGCGCCTTGTCCGAGCGCCTGAACGGAACTCTGGGTTATTCCTATAGCACCCGTGACGGCTCTGCCTACGATGCGGTCAGCACTGCAGTAGATTCAGGCACGATCACCCCCTTCTATATCGCCGATCGTGACCGGAACAAATGGAAGCTGGCGCTGGATTGGACCCCCATCGACGCACTGGGCATCCAGTTCTCGTTCTCGGATTCTCAAGATAAATATCCGGTGGACGGCTTGCGTAAGGATGGTGTGCGAGATGGCAAGGCGCAACTCTGGTCTCTCGACGCCAACTATGCAGTGAACGACAAATGGCAGGTCAACGCCTGGTATTCCCATGACACCAACAGGATCAACCAGGTCGGCCCATGTGCTAGCAGTGGCTCAGTCACGTGTACAGGCACGGAATGGGATGCGAATCTTGATGATGAAGGCGACTCATTGGGCTTGGGCGTAATTGGCAAAGCGACCAGCAAGGTGAATCTCGGCGCCAACCTCGATTGGACTCGCACCACAAGCAAGTATGAGCAGATCGGTGGCACGGTGACTGGCCTGACACCGCCACCGGACATCAAGAACCGCATCACTCGCCTGAACCTGTATGGCACGTATGCCATTCAGAAAAACGCCTCCATCCGGGTCGATTTGATCAGGGAGATTTGGAAGACCGATGACTGGACCTGGGCCTTCAGCGATGGCACCTCATTCAGTTATGCAACGGAAGGAACAATGGTCATCAACGACTTGAACCAATCTTCCACTTTTGTCGGCGTGCGCTACAGCTACAAATTCCAGTAAGCCTATCTGATCAGTGACATCGCGCGAGTAAGTTGGATCAGAGGGATTTACGGCGGGCATCAGCCCGCCGTTTTTTATTCAGTAAGGCGAACCCGCCCACGGATACCGTTCACGCCTTGAGCCTGGCTTCAAGAGAACATCGGTTATCCGTTCTTTAATTGGAGGAGCACCACCATGAACACACTGCGCAATCTGCTCATGACCGCGGCCCTGGCTGCCACCCTGCCCGCCCAAGCCCAACTGGCCGGTCCCTGGCCTCAGCCCGGCATGATGGGGCCCAATCCCTATCTGCAATACCAGCCCATGCCCATGCAGATGCAGCCCTTCGGCGCCCCGCCGTTTGTCTTCCCCGATCTGCGCGGCCTGCCCATTCCCCTGATCGGCACCCTTATGCCGGCGCCCACCAAGCCCTACACCATGCGTCCGGGCATCCCGCCCGAGGTCAAGCGGCAGATGATGCAGATGATGATGCCCATGATGACCAACATGATGCGCATGTCCATGCCCGACGCCATGAACTGGATGGCCCACAAGATCAAGGTCAAGCCGGGGCTGAGCTTTGAAGATGTGCTGGATTCCATGAACCTGCGCGCCAATCAATTGAACTTCAAGCACGTGGGCGAAAACCTGATGTACAAGGACTTCCGCGCCGTGCTGGGGGACCAGGATGCGCCCCGCATCGAGGTACACAGCTATTGCGACATCGCCGTCGGCCGGGAACTGCTCAAGATCAGCCCGGAATTCGTGGTTTTCCTGCCCTGTCGCATCGTCATCATGGAGGACGGCGACAAGAACCTGTGGGTGCTGATGCTGGACTGGAACATGGACTGGGTGGCCGGTTACACTCAGCAGTTGGGCATTACGCCGGAACTGGCCAAGGGCGCCATGGAACTGCGCGACAAGATGGAAAGCATCATGCGGGCCGGAGCCAACGGAGACCTGTGATCCTGTTCCAAGAGACGGCCTGCACACTCGCCGAGCGTGTAGGCGACGGGGCCGTACTTGCGACACCCCGCCGCCGCTGGCGGGGTGTCGCGGTTAGCCTCGCGGCCTTATAGCGACAGATCTTCGGCAGCGGCCTGTTCCTGAATGATGCGCGTGGCCTCTTTCATGATGGCCCGCATCACCGTGGAGGCGGTTTGTACGCCGCTCGCGGCCATGGCGCCCAGGTCGGGGCGGGAAGCGCACGCCTGCCCCTGAGGGACTTGTCCACCAGCCAGGAAGCCGCGCCGGAACTGCTCCATCTCCCATTGCGCCCGCATCAATCTGCCCGCTTCCCAGGGCGTCAACTGGCCGGTGCGCAAGCCCATTTCGATGCGTTCCCGTAGCAAGGCCGGACGGGCATCCGACGGTTCCATGGACGGCTTGCCGGCTTGCTCGGTGGGGCAACTGGCGCCCGGGGCTGGAGAAAATGGCAAACCGGGCAGACAGCCGCCCGCTTGGGCGGCGCTACCCACCAGGGACAGGGAGACCAGGGCGGCCAAACTCAGGGTTTTCAACATCACGGGGAGGTTCATGACATGACTCCTATTCGGAAAGCCCGCTCGACGCGGAATGCGCGGCGGGTGGAGCCAGTCTGATCCGCCCTTGTAAGCCGGAAATGTCCGAGCGTGGCGAAGATGTAAGGAGCTGTTTCAGGCCGGGCCGGTCAGTGGCCCTTGCGAAACTGCCAAGGGGCTTGCGGTTTGGTTTCCGACCACAGACCCAGGCGCCGGAGCCGGGCCATGAATTCCGCATTCTCGTAGCGGCCGCGAGCGTCGGGAGTCTGGGCGCCGGCCTCCGCCCTATTCCACCAGGCCATGCCCTCACCGACCTGGGCCAGGCCTAAGTCCTCGGTCAGGCCGCAATCACGGCAGTCGTCGGGCCGAACCCTGACGAGACAGCGTCTTTGACCGGCCCGGTCGGCCGGTCCGCAGTCGGCGCGAGCCTCCCGGTTGAAGGCGAGCCGGCCCAGGTTGCTGCGAGACTTTTCGCCGAAGGCCTGGGTGCGCTCCGGCGCGTCTATCCCCAGCAGGCGAATGCGATAGGGGCGGCTTTCCACCATCAGGGTGAGACGGTCGCCCTCATCGATGCTGGCGACACGGCCCGTCAGGCTCTCGGCATGGCTAAAAGGCGAGAGACAGGCCAGACAGAGGGGCAAGGCAAGGATGGATAACTTTTTCATGGGCAGGGATGCGGGTAGCGAGGATGTGACTGGGTCATCGATCCAGCAGTTCCGTATCGTCATGGCGGTAGGCCGGGCTGCATGCACAGAGGATGTGGAGCGGCGCGGCGCCGAGGTTCTCGATGCAGTGGGGGGTGCCGGGCGGGATGAGCACGGTATCCCCCGGGCCGACCCGCAAGCGCTCATCGCCCAGGGTCATCAAGCCCTGGCCCGCCGTGACGTGATAAAGCTCTTCTGAAACATGGTGCCGGTGCAGCCGGGTGCGCCGCCCCGGTGTCACGACAGCCTCGGCCAGACTCTGGTTTTGCACGGCATGGTGGTCCGGATGCATGAGCTCGCGGATCTCGGAACCGTCCCGGGTGAGATAGGGCGTGAGATCGGCATAACGGCTGTGCCGGCTAGTCATAACTGCGCCTGGCCCGTTCCAGTTCGGCCATGACCCGGGCCTTGAGAGGTTCCGGCCCCAGCACGATGCAGTCGGCGCCGTATTTGAGGATGTCCATGATCAGCTCCCGGTCGTCGCTATAGGGAATCTCCAGCCGATAGCCGCCGTCGGCTTCCAGTGTGCCCTTCTGACGCGGATGCCACTGCTCGGCCGCTACCCAGCGGGCCCGCTGCGGGGTGAAGCGCAGCTTCGCCCACCGTACCTTGGCGCCGGAGAAGATGCCGTAGCCCGCGCCCAGCACCCGGTCCAGGGTCTTGTCCGGGACCTCTCGGGCGGGCCTTTCCAGCACCTCCACCCGCTGCATGGCGTCCAGGGCGAAGGCACGCAGGCCTTTGCGCAGATGGCACCAGGCATCCAGGTACCAGTTCTCCCGGTAATGCACCAGGCGCTGGGGCGAGACCTCCCGCTCGCTGGTCGCGCCGCTGCCCCGGGCATGATAGGTGAGGCGCAGGCGCTTGCGGCGCAGCAAAGCGGAGCCC
>JBGSHR010000256.1:0-2818 GCA_041752155.1 Thiobacillaceae bacterium
TCGGGCTGGGACGGCGCAGCAGCTTTTCCCTGGTGCTGTTCAGCCGCGAGCTGATGGCGCTCCTGGGCAGCGGCCTGCCCCTCACCGAATCCCTGGAAACCCTGGCGGAAAAAGAGAGCAAGGCCGAGTCGCGCCATCTCCTGGAAAAAGTAGTCAAGCACCTGTTCGAGGGGGAGAGTTTCTCCGCCGCCATCGCCCATTTTCCCGAGGCCTTTCCGCCCCTGTACGTGTCCGTGGTGCGCGCCTCGGAACGCACCAGCGGCCTGGGTGAGGCCCTGTCCCGCTACGTGGCCTACCAGGAACAGGTGGACGAGGTGAAGAAGAAGGTGGCCTCCGCCGCCGTCTATCCCTTGCTGCTGCTGGGGGCGGGCGGCCTGGTGGCCTTGTTCCTGCTGGGTTATGTCACGCCGCGTTTCGCCGGCATCTACGAAGGCAACATGGAGTCGCTGCCATTCGCCTCCCGTATCCTGATCGAGGCGGGAGGGGCGTTCCAGAGCCACGCCCTGGCCTCCCTGCTGGTCTTCGCCACGGCGGTCGCCCTGGCACTCTGGGGCCTGAGCCGGCCCGCCACCCGGGCCTGGGTGTCCCGTACCCTGTGGCGCATGCCCGGTGTGGGCGAGAATTTGCGCATCTTCCATCTCACCCGCTTTTTCCGCACCCTGGGCATGCTGCTGCAAGGCGGCATTTCCGTGGTGCCGGCCCTGGCCATGGCGGAAGGCCTGCTGCACCCGGAGCTACGCAAGCGTCTGCACGGCGCCTCCACCATGATCCGCGAAGGCCAGTCCATTTCCCGGGCCATGGAGATCAACGGCCTGTCCACGCCGGTGGCGGCGCGCCTGTTGCGGGTGGGGGAGAAGTCCGGCCGCATGGGCGAGATGATGGAGTCGGTGGCCAAGTTCCACGACGAAGAGCTGGCGCGTTTCGTGGAATGGTTTACCCGTCTGGTGGAACCCTTGCTCATGGCCTTCATCGGCCTGGTGATCGGCCTGCTGGTGGTGCTGCTGTATCTACCCATCTTTGAATTGGCCGGGAGCCTGGAGTGACGATGCAAATCAATGCGGAACGGGTCGCCCGTGCCCGTGAAGAGGGCGCCCGCCGTGGCGTCCCCGCCCTGCTGTCCTTGCAGGAGAGCCTGGGGCTGGAGCCGGGCGAGTTTCTCGGCGAACTGGCCCGGGCCTTCGCCTATCCCGCCATGGACATGGCCCGGCTGCGCGACATGCAGCCCGCTTTCGACCTGATCCCGTTCAACCTGTCCCTGGAGCGGGAATGCGCCGCCTGCCGGGACGAGGACGGCCGGGTCTGGTTCGTGTTCGCCGACCCCCTCAATCCAACCCTGGAGGAGTGGGCCGAACATCGTCTGCAGGTGGCCTTCACCCCGGCCCTGGCCCAGCGCGACGACATCCTGGCCTGGCTGCACCGCCTGGAGATCAACCTCAAGGCCATGGACGGCGTGATCGCCGGCGCTCAGGACGCGGTGGGGCGTGAGAACGTGGAGGAGATCTCGCTCCAGGCCATCGGCAGCGACGCCTCGCCGGTGGTCAAGCTGACCCATTCCACCCTGTACGACGCCCTGGCCACCGGCGCCTCCGACATCCACATGGAGAACGATCCGGGCGGCCTCAGCATCAAGTACCGCATCGACGGCGTGCTCACCCAGATCGCCCAGGCCCCGGGCCGGGAAATGGCGGAGCAGGTGATCTCCAGAATAAAAGTCATGGCCGAGCTGGACATCGCCGAGCGGCGCGTGCCCCAGGACGGCCGCTTCAAGGTGGTCATGCGCGGCCGCGAGATCGACCTGCGCGTGTCCATCATGCCCGGCGTGTTCGGCGAGGACGCGGTGCTGCGCGTGCTGGACCGGCAACAACTGGCGGACGAGCTCAAGGGCATCACCCTGGAGCGCCTGGGCTTCGACGAGGACACCCTGGCGCGGGTGCGCAAGCTGGCGCGGGAGCCCTACGGCATGGTGCTGGTGACCGGCCCCACCGGCTCGGGCAAGACCACCACCCTGTACGCCGCCCTGTCCGAGATCAACACCGGCCGCGACAAGATCATCACCATTGAAGACCCGGTGGAATACCAGTTGCCCGGCGTGTTGCAGATCCCGGTCAACGAGAAGAAAGGCCTCACCTTCGCCCGGGGCCTGCGCTCCATCCTGCGCCACGACCCGGACAAGATCATGGTGGGCGAGATCCGCGACCCGGAGACCGCCCAGATCGCCGTGCAGTCGGCGCTGACCGGCCACTTGGTATTTACGACGGTGCACGCCAACAACGTGTTCGACGTGATCGGCCGCATGATGCACATGGGCCTGGACCCCTACAGCTTCGTCTCCGCCCTGAACGGGGTGTTGGCCCAGCGCCTGGTGCGGGTCAATTGCACCCATTGCGCCGAGCCCTACACGCCGTCCGCTCAATTGCTGGCCGACTCGGCCCTGGACGACGTGAGCGGCTTCGATTTCCGCGTCGGCAAGGGTTGCGGCCAATGCCGGGGCACCGGCTACAAGGGGCGCAAGGCGGTGGCCGAGATGCTGCTGCTCACCGACGAGATCCGCGAACTGGTGGTGGCCCGTGCCCCCATCCGCGCCCTCAAGGAGGCGGCCTTCCGCTCCGGCGTCAAATCCCTGCGCGAATCCGCCGTGGCCATGGTGGCTCGTGGCGAGACCACCCTGGAAGAGATCAATCGTGTCACTTTTATCTCCTGACCACGCCCTCGTGCTGTTGTCCGGCCGCGTGTTGCTGCGAGCCGGCGCGCGTCTGTGGGAGCAGGCGGGGGAGCCGGGCTGGGACGGCGCCCTGGCGCTCCTGGACAAGGTGCTGTT
>JBGSHR010000257.1:0-3716 GCA_041752155.1 Thiobacillaceae bacterium
GACGGGAAGTGTTGCGGTTCGCTGCCATGGGGGCTCCTAGTTATGGGGGTAAGGCAGCGACACGTTAGTAAGGGATGGTTACAGCCCCATAATGGATTTTCCCTGGCCATATAGTCCTCGGCATGAGCCGATCCGGCCGGAGACCAAGCCCTGCCTATGGTGACAGGCAAGGTAAAAAAACATTCATCCAGGCGATCTCACCGGGCATGCGACGCCGCCAATACGACCCCGTCACTTCGCGATTCCCAGGCAATAAAAAAATCAGTAATCTTCCGCCCGCTCAATCACTGCGACGCTCTTGGATTTAAGGATTCCGTCATCGCAGACCCTCGGCCGAAATAGGCATGGGGAATCAGGCCGCGGCACTTGCCGCGCACAACGACAACCAGGGATAAAGGATTTCAAAATGCAGACCCGTTTCGGACTCACGCTCGCCGCCGTCGCCATCTTTTTGGGCGGATGCGCCTCGACACCCCAGTATGCGGTATCGCTTTCCCATGACGCGGTCGGTACCCAGGCCGGCCACATCGGTGTCGCCATGACGCCGATGCCCAAGCTGGACACCCAGCTGCCCGGCGCGGACTGCCTGCTGTGCATCGCCGCCGCGTCGGTGATGAACTCCTCGCTCACCTCCCATGCCCACACGCTGACCTACGAGGATCTGCCGCAACTGAAGAACCAAGTGGCCAAGCTGCTGCGCGAGAAGGGAACCGACGCCGTCGTCATCGACGAGAGCCTGGACATCGACGCGCTGCCGGATTTCGCCACCAAGGGACAAAACATCGCCCGCAAGGATTTCTCGCCACTGGGGCAGAAATACAAGATCGACAGGCTGGTGGTGATCGACCTCACCGCCCTGGGCTTCATCCGCACCTATTCCTCCTACATCCCCACCAGCGACCCCAAGGCCCTGCTTAAGGGCACCGGCTATATCGTCAATTTGAAGAACAACACCTACGACTGGTATCAGCCGGTGACGATCACCAAGAGCGCCGATCAGAACTGGGATGAATCGCCGAAATACCCCGGTCTGACGAACGCCTACTTCCAGGTTCTGGAGCTCGGCAAGGACAGCTTCCTCGAGCCCTTCGCCAAAGAAGCCGCCGCTCCGACCCCGCCGGCCGCCGCCAGCCAGCAGCCCGTACCTACCGCAGCCCTTAGCGCACCGGCCCAGAGCATCCCGCAATGAAGCGCGGGCCGCTCAAACAGACCTTGCTGATGGCCGGCATCGCCGTCGCCACGCTGGGCACGTCACGGCTCGCCGCAGCCGCAGACATCGTGGTCCATCGCGTGCCGGCCGGCATCAGCATCGCCGGCAACGAGAAATGGTGCCTCCGCCTCCCCCAGGGCGACCACGTCGTCTACAAAGGCGTGGTCAGCTTCGACGGAGCCGGCGCCGGCAGCGCCTCATTCCTCTACCCGGCCCCCAATGCGGGCGGACTGGTGGCGGCGGTCCTCACCCACGCCTTCCTCGTCGATTCGGAGAAGAAGAGCCAGAAGGAAAGGATTCAGGCCTCCGCCGACCAGGTCCTGTCGCCCTACGAAGCCGTGCTCGGCAACTTCGATTACCGGGACCTGATGCGCCGGGCGGTGGAAAAAACCGCCGGCGGCGCCAACGCGAGCCTCATCGAGGGCTCGGACGAACTGGGCCAGGAGATGATCGTGGAGAGCACCCCGGTGTTCTCCATGACCCAGGACCAGAAGGCGCTCATTCTCGATAACGCCATCGTCATCCACATGCCCGGCGCCGCGCCGGAAGATGTCTACCGGAACACCGCCCGGGTCGTCTCCACGGCCATGGACGCGGCCGACCCGGCCGCATTCTGGACGGCCGACAACGGCGAGAAGATCAAGGACGAGAGCGCCCGGCTTGTCGCCAAGTCATTCGATATCGCATTCCACGACGCGGCCGCCGGCGCCGACCCCGACGGCGTGCCCTATCGGACCATCCGCTACCGGGAAGGCGCTGCCGAAAAGATGGAACGGGCCCAGGTGCTGCGCGATCAATGCGACCGCCTGCTGATCCGCACCTTGCGCGGCACGCTCATGTCTGTGCCCGTCTCCCGCCCCACCGCCCTCGCCGCCTCGGCGGAGCAGTGCGGCGCCGAGTCCACCCGCTCGAACTGAGCGCGAACAAGCAACCGGCGCCACAAACGACAAGGGCGGCCGAGGCCGCCCTTGTTTTGTTTCAAGCCCTGCCTTGCGGAAGGGCCGTCTGGCTTAGAACTGCAATTGCAGGCCCACCACGAACTTGTGGGCATCCGCGACCGCGGTCTGCTCGTTGGTGGTGTAGGTGGCGCTGATACGGGCGTTGTGGCCGTCGATGATGTAGTTCACGCCGTAGTCGGACTGCTTGCTGGTGACGTTGGTCAGGTCCGCCTCGAAGTGCTGGTAGCGCACGTAGGGCTGGAACTGGCCCCAGCCCACCTTGCCGGGGATCAGGTAGGCGGCGCCGGCGAGCCAGCCCTTGCCCTGGGTGATGCCGCCCACGTTGGCGGTGGCGCCGGCGCCACCGAAGTTGGTCGCCACGTCGGCCACGTTGCCGGTGTCGTACTTGTAGTAGGCGCCTTCGGCGTTGACCACGCCGCCGCCGGCCAGCTTGTGCTCCAGCAGGGCATCCACGTTCCAGGCCTTGTAGTCGCCCTTGGTGGCGCTGGTGCCGACGCCGTCGGACTGGAACTGGCCGGCCACGCTCAGGGCCAGCACCTCGGCGCCGCCGTAGTAGGTGCTGCTGGTGAAGTAGGCCGGGTTGGGTTCGGCATCCCAGAAGTTGTACTGCAGGCGCCCGGCGTAGAGCAGGTTGCCGCTGTCGTTGGAAGCGCCGGCGATACGGTTATGGCCCTGGAAGGCGCCGACCGAATAGACCAGCTTCTTGTCCGCCAGCTTGCCCCACACGGTCATGCCGTCGTCGCGGCCGGCGAACTTGGCCGGGTACTTGGACACCACGCCCGGGTAATACCAGGCCGACAGGTAGTAGGGGCCGTCCAGGTTGGCCCGGTCGCTGGGGGGCAGCATGCGGCCGACCCAGATGTTGAAGGCGTCGGACAGCTCGAACTGGGCGATGGCGTCCATCACCTGCAGGTCGTTGTTGCTGCCCTTCTCCACGTTGAAGGTGCCCTTGATCTGCTTGCTCAGGGAGGCGCTGGTGAACAGGCGGATGCTGTCCAGGTTGAAGTCGGTGGCGTCGGACGTGCCGTTGGGCGCGCCGTTCTCGGTGAAGGTCAGGCTGGTGCGCATGCCCAGACCGATGCTGATGGACTTGTCCTCGCCGAAGCTGATGGTGCCGCCCGCCTGGGCGTTGAACGCCGTCAGACAAGCCAGACCGACCAGCCCTGCCAGCATCTTGCGGCGAGGAAAAGAAGAACCAAGGGGGTGTTGCGGTGCTGCGTTCATGACATCTGCTCCCGATCGGGGTTGGTGAAAAAACCGTGGGTCCGCAAGCACCGACGCGGACCTCGTTCCCGGCGAGATTAGCCAGGCGGGCCGCCCGGCTGAATAAGTCAATCGGCGTATTAGTCAATTGGCGTATATGGCCGCCCCGCCTGGCCTGGAACCATGGCGCCGTCATCCCGGACCCGCTTAGCCCATGCGCACCCCCACCCTGATCGCGATCTGCTTCTCCCTGCTCCTCGGCCTGCTTCTCAGCGCCTGCGGCGAGGTGTCCTACAAACGCGGCGCCGGCCCGGACGCCTTCCGCCAGGCCCAGCAGACCTGCC
>JBGSHR010000258.1:0-1505 GCA_041752155.1 Thiobacillaceae bacterium
CCGTCGCCGCCATCGAATACAGCGAGGCCCGCCTGCACCAATGGGCGCGCCTCATCCAGCGCTGGCGCCCGGTGCTGCTGTACGGCTACGCCTCGGCCTTGAGCGAGCTGGCCCGCTACGTCATCGACACCCGCATGCCCATGCCCGACACCCTGCTGGGCGTCTATTCCACCGCCGAGGTGCTCGACGACGCCCAGCGCGAACTGATGCAACAGGCCTTCGCCTGCAAGGTGTTCAACCAGTACGGCTGTCGCGAGGTGCCCAACATCGCCTGGGAATGCCGCCACGGCCACATGCACGTGTTCGCCGACCTGGTCTATCTGGAATCGGTGCCGATGGAAGGCGAGGACCGCCTGCTGGTCACCTCCCTCACCAACCGCCTGATGCCCTTCATCCGCTACGACCTGGGCGACTCCGGCCGCCTGCTGGCGGGCGAATGCCCCTGCGGCTCGCCCTTTCCCTTGCTGGAAATGGGCCTGTGCCGCCACAACGACCTGATCCGCACCGCCGGCGGCAAGCGCATCCACCCCGCCTACTTCAATCGCCTGCTCTACGGCCAGACGCAAATACGCCAATACCAATGGGTGCAGCGGGACCTGAGCCGCCTCGATCTGAACCTGGTCAGCGCGCAACCCCTCAGCGCCGAAACCCTCGCCACCCTCCAGGCCAGCCTGCGCCGCGACGTGGACCCGGCCATGACCCTGGCGGTCCGCTACCTGGAGGAAATCCCCCCCACCGCCTCCGGCAAGCACCGCTTCGTCATCGGCTTGGGACGGACGTGAACAGCATGTAGCAAGTAGCCCGGAGGAGCGTAGCGAGTCCGGGGCATGGGTGGCACGGAACCCCGGACTCGCTGCGCTCCTCCGGGCTACATCCTCCGGACTACGCTCGGGGGGAAAATTGGGAGGAGTTCCGATGGTGCAATACCGCCGCCACCGGCTGGCCGGTGGGACCTATTTCTTCACCGCCACCCTGGCTGACCGGCGCGCGGACACCTTGATTGCCCACATCGACCTGCTGCGGGAGGCCTTCCGGGCGGCGCGTCGGCGGCGGCCATTCACGGTGGAGGCGGTGGTGGTCCTGCCGGAGCATCTGCACACGATCTGGACCTTGCCCGAGGGGGAGGCGGACTATCCGGCCCGCTGGATCCATCTCAAGTCCCATTTCACCCGTGCGGTGGCGGCACGGAAGGCGGTGCAAAAACACCCTCGTGGCGAATTCATGCTTTGGCAACGCCGGTATTGGGAACATACCATCCGGGACGAAGCGGATTTCGCCGCCCATTGCGATTACATCCACCACAACCCGGTGAAGCACGGCCACGCCGCGCGGCCGGAGGATTGGGCGTATTCGTCCTTTGCGCGGTTTGTGGCGGAGGGGCGGTATCCGCCGGATTGGGGAGCCGATGCCCCGCAAACCGAACTCGTGGCCGGCGAGCCCAGGTAGCCCGTAGCCCGTAGCCCGTAGCCCGTAGCCCGGAGCCCGGAGCCCGGAGCCCGGAGCCC
>JBGSHR010000259.1:0-4587 GCA_041752155.1 Thiobacillaceae bacterium
CACCATGTCCCCCGGCACCAGGTCGGCCGCCGGCAGCGTGGTTTTAACGCCGGCACGGATCACCCGGGCGCTGCTGGCCAGCAGCCGGCGCAGGGCCGCCAGGGCGTTTTCCGCCTTGGCCTCCTGGATGTAGCCCACCAGGGCGTTGATCAGCACCACGCCCAGGATCACCCCCGAGTCCACCCATTCGCCCAGAGCCGCGGTGATGGCCGAGGCGGCCAGCAGGATGTAGATCAGGGCCTGGTGGAATTGCAGCAGGAAGCGCAGCCAGGCGGGCTTGCCCGGATATTCCGGCAGGACGTTGTGGCCATATTGCAGGCGCCGGGCCTCGACCTCCTCACCGGCGAGGCCGAGTTCGGCATCGCTCCCCAGGCGTTCCAGCAGCGCGGCTGTGGGCAGGTGGTGGGAAGGCGTGGCGGGAGGAGGAGGAAAGTTGTTCATGATGTGCGGCTGAGGTGTTCCATTCTATGTCCATCCCATATCTATGTCGGGGCAAGCAAGGCCGATGCTATATTTTCGTGACTACCATCTCCACGTTAGCGCAAAGGAAAGGGACTAATGCCGGACTCGGAAGACGACTATCGCATCCAGGCGATCCTGGCCAGCGGGGTCAAGATCCCGCCCATCCCGGAAATGCTGATGCGCCTGGAAACCTTGCTGCGCGACGACGAGGCCGGCCCCATGGAATTGGCCGAGCTGATCCGCCATGACGGCGCCTTGAGCGGCGCGGTATTCCGGGTGGTGGGCTCCCCCGTGTTCGGGCTGCGCGCCAAGGTGGACAACCTGGAGCGGGCCGTTTCCCTGCTGGGCATGAAGAATGCCGTCGCCATCCTGCGCAGCGAGGCCATGCGCGCCGCCCTGAGCGATCCGGAACACGCCCGGGCCCTGGCTTATCTCTGGAACCGCTCCAGCGCCGTGGCGGAGTTGAGCGTGCTGGCCAGCAAGACCGCGCGGCTGCGCGGCATCGCCGCGGACAGCGCATTCACCCTGGGTATGTTCCACGACTGCGGCCTGGCCATGCTGTGCAAGCGCTTTCCCGCCTATGCCCAGGCCCTGGACGGCGCCGGCACCTGGCCCGACATCCCGGCCCTGGATCAGGCCAACCGGATGAGCCACGCCATGATGGGGCAGATGGTGGCGAAGAACTGGGCCCTGCCGGTGGAGATCGTGCTGGCCATACGCCATCACCACGACCTGGCCGGGGACGATCTGCCTGAACCGGTGCGCAAGCTGTGCGCGGTGTTGAATTTCGCCTGCCACGTGCACAACCTGCGCAGCTGCGGCGATGACCGGGAATGGGATGCGGGCTGGCGCGACGAGACCCTGCGCCGGTTGGACATGGATGAAAACGACCTGGTGCGCTGGGAAGACGAGATGCGCTCGGAGATGGCGCAGAACGCCTGATTCCGTAGCTCGGCAATCCCTTGCCGGCGGGCGGGAACGCGGCGGCGGGAAAGGTTTCCCGCCCTACGGGGCCATCGCCGGCATACCCAAGCCCCGCATCCCCTAGCCCGGCAGCCAGCGGGCCGGGGCGATGCCCCAGTCGGCGTATTCCTCGTGGCCGGTGATGCGGTCCTGACAGCCCGGCCAGGTCAGGTCCAGCAACTCGGGGGGCAGGTAATACTTCTTCTCGGCGTGATAAATCACCCGCAGCTTGGGCTGCATCATATGTTCCGGGTGTTGCTCCAGCACGACGCCCAGGCGGCCACTCTCCAGACGCACCAATGAACCGGTGGGATAGATGCCGATACTCTTGACGTAGCTGCGCACCAGTTCCGGGTCGAAGTGGAATTTGCTCCATTCCAGCAGGCGGCCCAGAGCGGCGGTGGAAGCCATGCCCTTGTGATAAACCCGGTCCGAGGTGAGGGCGTCATAGACATCGACGATGGCCCCCATGCGGCCGAACAGGGAGATTTTCTCGCCCTTGAGCTTGTTGGGATAGCCGCTGCCGTCGAAACGCTCGTGATGCTGGCCCGCCACGTCCAGGGCGATCTGGCTGATACCCGGGGTGTTCTGCAGAATGACGATGCTCTGCACCACATGGGACTTCATCTTGGCGAATTCCGCGTCGGTGAGCTTGGCCGGCTTGTTGAGGATCTCGTCCGGCACCTGAGCCTTGCCCACGTCGTGCAACAGGCCGCCGATGGCGACCTCCTTGAGGGTGGGGCGATCCAGCCCCAAGCCCCGGGCGAAGGTCACCAGCAGGGCGCATACCGATACCGAGTGCTGGAAGGTGTAGCCGTCATGGCTCTTGAGACGGGCCAGGGGCAGCAGCGCGTCCTGGTTGCGGAAGATGGAATCCACCATCTTTTCCACCAGGGGTTCCACCGTTTCCATCTCGATCTGCTTGCCCAGGCGGACGTCGCGCAGCATGCCCTTGACGATGTGGTTGGCCTCGCCGTGCAGGCGATGGGCTTGCTGGATCTCCTGGGCCAGGGGGACACGCTCGGGTTCGCCGACAGGCTCGACCGCGATGGCGGCCATGCGCTGATCGATATCGTCCTGGACCTGCTCCTGGGTGGGGGCATCGGCCACGTCCAGACCCTTGCCGATATCGATGTAGATCTCGCGGATGCCCAGGCCCTTGATCTCCCCGACCATCTTGGCGTCCTTGACCTTGAAGCGGTTGGTGGCAAAGGGGTGGTCCATCCAGGAGCAACTCAGATCATGGATGTACATCCCGGGCCGCAATTGGCCAATGGATATCTTCTTGATGGAGGCGGGGTCGGTCATGGATATCCACTAGTAATAACCATGGGTGATATCGACTACCCGCCATACAACTTGAGCCAATTTTCACCCTCTCCGCCGGGGCGCAATATGCCTTAAGCAATAAGGCCCTCCATACCGGGGATACAAACCAGAGGGAAGGCCGTTTGCCTTATTTCTGGAAGTGGGAACCGGCCTTCTCGACCGCCTCGCGCATGGATTGCCAGGCAGCATCCGCGCCCACCTTCATCTCCTTCCAGGCCTCCCCGGCGGAGGACTGCAGGGCGTGCAGCTTTTCCTTGGCCTGTTCTCGCTGGCGCCGCAAGGCCTCAAGTTGCATCTCATAGTCGATGTGCAGATCGGTCTTGGCCACCTTGGCCTTGGCCTCCCACTTGGCGATATCTTCATTCCACTTGTCGAGCTGGTTCTTGAGCCCTTCGATGTACTCGTTACGCGTGGTCATGACTTCCCTCCATGTAGATTGCTGAAATCGCGCGCCTACTATCAAGCGGCGCATACCCTGTTCAATATTGGCACAGAGTCCGGCAACAGCCAGGGGCAATTCAGATACCGTCGGTCAGGGCGTCATCAGCCCTGAAGTGGCATCTCCAGATCAGCGCCCCATGGCCTTGCTCAGGGCATCCGCCAGCGCCCCGCCGGCCTTTTCCGGCTGCCGGGCGGCCTGCTGGGGACGGCCCTTGCCGGCGGCGCGCTCTTGGGGCTGAGTAGCCCGCGCCTCGTCCTTCATGCGCATGGTGAGGGCGATGCGCTTGCGCGGGATATCCACCTCCAGCACCTTGACCTTGACGATGTCCCCCGCCTTCACCACCTCGCGCGGGTCCTTGACGAACCGATCGGCCAGGGCAGAGACGTGCACCAGGCCGTCCTGATGCACACCGATGTCGACGAAGGCGCCGAAGTTGGTGACGTTGGTCACCGCGCCTTCCAGCACCATGCCGGGTTGCAGGTCCTTGAGGTCGTTGACGCCCTCCTGGAAGGCGGCGGTCTTGAACGCGGGGCGCGGGTCCCGGCCCGGTTTCTCCAGTTCCTTTAGGATGTCCCGCACCGTGGGCAGGCCGAAGCGGGCGTCCGCGTATTTGCCGGCATCCAGGCGCTTCAGTACATCGGCGTTGCCGATCAGGCCCTTCATGTCCAGCTTGATGTCAGCCAGGATGCGCTGCACCACGGGATAGGCCTCGGGGTGCACGGCGGAGCTGTCCAGGGGGTTGTCGCCCCCCGGCACGCGCAGGAAGCCGGCGGCCTGTTCGAAGGTCTTGGGCCCCAGGCGCGACACCTGCTTCAGGGCGTCGCGATTGGGGAAGGGCCCGTGGGCATCGCGATGGGCGACGATCTGGTTGGCCAGGGTGGTGTTGAGGCCCGACACCCGGGTCAACAGGGCGGCGGAGGCGGTGTTCACGTCCACCCCCACCGCGTTCACGCAGTCCTCGACCACGGCTTCGAGCGACCTGGCCAGCCCGCCTTGGTTGACATCGTGCTGGTACTGGCCGACGCCGATGGCCTTGGGCTCGATCTTCACCAGTTCCGCCAGCGGATCCTGGAGACGCCGGGCGATGGACACCGCTCCGCGCAGGGACACGTCCAGCTCCGGGAATTCCCGGGCCGCCAGTTCCGAGGCGGAATACACCGAGGCCCCCGCCTCGCTCACCGTGACCTTGGCGAGCTTGAGTTCCGGGTGGCGCTGCATGAGCTCGGCGGCCAGCTTATCGGTCTCCCGGGAGGCGGTGCCGTTGCCGATGCTGATGAGTTTGGCGCCGTGCCTGGCCGCCAGTTTCGCCAGGGTGGCCAGGGCGCCGTCCCAGTCGCGGCGCGGCTCATGGGGGTAGATGGTGGCGGTGTCCAGCACCTTGCCGGTGCGGT
>JBGSHR010000260.1:0-1599 GCA_041752155.1 Thiobacillaceae bacterium
GCTGGGGCAGGCGCTCCGGCTCCGGCACCACCAATTCCAGACCCATCTGTTCCAGGCCGGCCCGGAGCCGCAGGTGCATTTCCCGGTGCCGCGCCCAGGCATTTTCCATCCCCTCCTCGGCCAGCATCACCAAGGCCTCGTGCAGGCCGTAGAGGGGATTGATGGGGGCGGTGTGGTGATAGGTGCGCTTGCCCTCGCCACTCCAGTAGCCCAGCACCAGGTTGAGGTCCATGAACCAGCTCTGCACCGGGGTCGTGCGCGCCTTTACCTTTTCGATGGCCCGCTCGCCGAAGGTGACCGGCGACAGCCCCGGGGTGCAGGACAGACATTTCTGGCTGCCGGAGTAGGCCGCGTCGATGCCCCACTGGTCGATCAGCACCGGCGTGCCACCCAGGGAGGTGACGCAGTCCATGAGGGTGATGGCGCCGTATCGGCGGGCGATGACGGCCAGGGCGGCGGCATCGGACTGGGCGCCGGTGGAGGTCTCGGCGTGGACGAAGGCCAGTATCCTGGCGTCCGGATTGGCTTGGAAGGCCGCCTCCACCTTGGCCGGGTCCACCGCCCGGCCCCAGGCATCTTCCACCAGGACCGGCACGCCGCCAGTGCGTTTTACGTTCTCCACCATGCGGCCGCCGAACACGCCGTTGACGCAGACGATGACCTTGTCGCCCGGCTCCACCAGGTTCACGAAACAGGTCTCCATACCCACGGAACCCGGGCCGGAAACCGGGAAGGTGAGCTTGTTCCCGGTCTGGAAGGCATATCTCAAAAGCGTCTTGGTCTGCTCCATCATGTCCGTGAAGGCCGGGTCCAGGTGGCCGATGGTGGGCCGCGCCATGGCGTCCAGGATGCGCTGGGGCACGTCCGAAGGACCAGGACCCATGAGCGTACGGCGGGGGGGCAGGAAGGAGGCGATGGCGGGGGCGGACAGAGACATGGGGTTTCCTGGAAGGGTTAATCCCGATGATTTTAGTAGGAATTGAGTGCCGATCAGAAGCCGCCCTACAATTCCGCCCAAAGGAGGCAATCATGGAAAGAGTGGTGGTGGTGGTCGGACTGGGCCAGTTGGGCCGGGTGTTCGCGGGCGGCCTGTTGAAGACCGGCCATGTGCTGGTGCCGGTAAACCGGGAAGATGACTTGACGGCGGTGGCCGCGCGCTGGCCCGACCCCGAACTGGTCATGATCTCGGTGGGGGAGAACGACCTGCATCCCGTGCTGGCCGGGCTGCCGGAGGCCTGGCGCGATAGCGTCGGCCTGCTCCAGAACGAACTGCTGCCCCGGGACTGGGAAGCCCACGGCATCGACGACCCCACCGTGATCTCGGTCTGGTTCGAGAAGAAGCAAGGCATGGATGCCAAGGCCCTGCTGCCCTCCCCCGTCCATGGCCCGCAAGCCGAGCGCCTGGTGGCGGCCCTGGAGGCCATCGGCCTGCCTGCCCGCAGCGTGGCGGACGCGGAGACCCTGTTGTGGGAGCTGGTGCGCAAGAACCTGTACATCCTCACCACCAATATCGCCGGCCTGGCGGTGGGCGGCGATGTCGGCGCCCTGTGGCGGGAGCACCAGGCCCTGGCCGAGTCGGTGGAGGCGGAGGTAATGGAC
>JBGSHR010000261.1:0-3274 GCA_041752155.1 Thiobacillaceae bacterium
CGCCGCCTCCCGTTGCCGGCGCTCCTCCGGCGTCAGGCGCGTGCGCGGGGCGTCCTTGCGCACCCGCCCCTGCTTGTCCAACTCCTGATGCCCCAGATCGGACTGTTGGGCCGGAATGGAATCGCCGTAATGCACCTTGCCCTGCTCATCCACCCAGCGATAGGTGGCCGCCTGGGCCAGGCCGGTCGCCAGGATCGAGGCAAAAAGGATGAGGAGGCGCAAGCTGTTCAGCATGGTCAACAGGCTACTCGCAGGTCGTATCGGCAAAGGGAATCGTTCATGTCTTGACCCCGTATTCGGTCCGGTAGTTCTGGATGGCCGCCAGTGTACCCGTCCATGCCTGTTTGCCGTCGAGATAGCCGGCCAGATCGTCCAGATTGACGATGGACAGCACCGGAATGCCATAGTCCCGGCTCACCTCCTGCACCGCCGAGAGATCGCCCAGGCCCCGCTCCATGCGGTCCAGGGCGATGGCCACGCCGCACGGCTCGGCCCCCGCCGCCCGGATCAGCTGCACCGACTCGCGCACCGAGGTACCGGCGGAAATCACGTCATCGACGATCAGGATGCGGCCTTGCAGCTTGGCGCCGACGATGGTGCCGCCCTCGCCGTGGTCCTTGGCCTCCTTGCGGTTGTAGCTGAAGGGCAGGTTGCGCCCCTCGCCGGCCAGGGCGATGGCCACCGCCGCCGCCAGGGGAATGCCCTTGTAGGCCGGGCCGAACAGGCCGTCGAAGGCCAGACCCGAGGCCAGGATGGCCTTCGCGTAGAATTCGCCCAGTTTTTTCAGCGACAGCCCGTCGTTGAACAGGCCGGCGTTGAAGAAATACGGACTCAAGCGCCCCGCCTTGGTCTTGAATTCGCCGAACATCAGCACCTGCTGGCGTATGGCGAAATCGAGGAACTCCCCTTTGAAATCCTGCACTCTGGCCTCTCACTCGATAAAAAATGCGCGTCATCAGCCTGAATCTTAACGGAATCCGCTCCGCCGCCAGCAAAGGCGTCTATCCCTGGCTCGCCGCCCAGCACGCCGACCTGGTCTGCCTCCAGGAACTCAAGGCCCAGGCCGCCGACCTGAGCCTGGAGATGCTCAACCCGCCCGGCCTGCACGGCTACTTCCACTACGCCGAGAAGAAGGGCTACAGCGGCGTCGGCATCTACGCCCAAAAACAGCCCGAGCAGATCATCGAAGGCCTGGGCATAGCCGATATCGACGCGGAAGGCCGATATCTCGAAGCCCAGTTCGGCAAGCTCTCCCTGGTGTCCCTCTACCTGCCCTCCGGCTCCAGCTCGGAAGAACGCCAGGCCGCCAAGTTCAGCTTCATGGAGCGCTTCCTGCCCCACCTGGAGAGCCTGGTGGCCAGCGGCCGGGAGGTGATCCTGTGCGGCGACTGGAACATCGCCCACCAGGAGATCGACCTGAAGAACTGGAAGGGCAACCGCAAGAACTCCGGCTTCCTGCCCGAGGAACGCGCCTGGCTCAGCCAGGTATTCGAGCGCCTGGGCTTCGTCGACGTGTACCGCACCCTCTACCCCGAACACGGCGACCAGGCCTACACCTGGTGGAGCAACCGGGGCCAGGCCTGGGCCAAGAACGTGGGCTGGCGCATCGACTACCAGATCGCCACCCCCGGCATCGCCGGCAAGGCGAAAGCGGCGTTCGTCTACAAGGATGAGCGCTTCAGTGACCATGCGCCGCTGATCGTGGATTACGACCACACCGTCTAGAATCACCGTTAATCCCGCGTTACGGATACCAGAGGGAAGTCATGAACTACACCGAGTTGGCTGTGGAACAGATCAAAACGCTGCCCGACAATCTGGCCAAGGAGGTGCTGGATTTCGTCGGCTACCTGAAGGAACGCCATGAGCGAGCCGAGTGGGAAGACCTCATGCAAGCTCAATCGGCCGCCATGAACACCGTCTGGGACAACCCGGAGGACGAGGCCTGGAATGATCTGTAAACGCGGCGATCTCATCCTGATTCCCTTTCCCTTCGCCGACCTGTCAGCCACCAAAGGCCGCCCCGTGCTTGCCTTGACCGACAGCGACAGCTATGGGGATTTTCTCGCCGTCGGCCTCACCTCACGTCCCCTTCACCCCAGCGCCATACTCGTCGCCGGTGCGCTGCCCATGGCAAGCTGGGTCAGAACCGACCGCCTCATCACGCTGAGCTCCGCCCTGGCCATCAAGTCCTTCGGACAAACCTCGACCAGCTTCGTCCAGCAAGTGCTGGACGCGGTTTGCAAGCGGGCCGGCCAGATCTGATGCCCCTGTCCTGGAACGAGGATCCAGGACCAGCGCTTTTCCGAGCCTGCGCCGCTGATCGTGGATTACGACCGGGGGCTTAGGCGGAAATGGACAGGAGCTGCCACTCAAGGTCACCGCCGTGAATGCTTGGTCTTCGGCCTTAGCTGACATTCGCCGCCGATTGCAGTTTTGCAGCCCAAGTAGGTTGGGCTGAGGTACGAAGCCCAACAGGAGGGTGGTGGCCTGGACGTGATGTTGTTGGGCTTCCTGGCGTCAGCCCAACCTACCGTGCTGATCGTGGATTACGACCGGGCGTTATAGGCTGGAATTGGCGCGTACCAGCCCTCCAAAATGCGGCAGGGGGCTACCGCCCCCCTGCATCCCTGAAAGATCAAAGCACCCGAAGCAGCGAGGCATTCCGCCTGCGGATCTGGAAGCCCACCAGCCCGAAGCCCAGCAGCATGAGGGCATAGGTTTCGGCCTCCGGCACGGGCGCGGCGGCGGTAAAGTTCAAGTTGTAGTCATTGCCCGACTGGAAGAAGTGCGCCGTGTAATTCGTCGAGTCATAACCAGAGATGCCCGCCCACATGAAGTTCTGGGTCGACACGTTCTGGAACACCGTGTAGGTCAAGTTGTAGTCGATGTAATTCAGTTGCAGGGTCGCATTGCCGCTGCCCTCCAGCCAATCCCCAGCCTGATCGAAGGCGATCCTGTCGCCGAGGCCGAGGTCGAGCAACACGCTGGCGCCCGCCGCGAAACCGAGTTTGCCGCCCGTACCCAGCGCCAGGTTCAGTTGCCCGCCCTTGTCGTTTCCCCATGTGCCGTCCCCACCCGGACTCAACACGCCAGCGACATCCATCCGTGCGCCCGTGCCACCCAGCGCGATGCTGGCGAGTGCGTCGGTCTCTAGCGTTGTGCCCGCGGCGAGGCTCACGCCGCTGGTGCCGTTCAAGCTGCCGTCCAGTTTCAGCGTGCCGCCCGTGATGTTGGTGCCGCCGGTGTAGGTGCTGGCCCCGCCAAGCGCGAG
>JBGSHR010000262.1:0-38070 GCA_041752155.1 Thiobacillaceae bacterium
GCTGGCGCATGAGCTTGTGATTTGCTACCAACATAAGGAGGTGTTTCGATGAAGTACGTTCGTCTGGGCGGCACGAACCTGACCGTATCCGAGTTCTGTTTGGGCATCCTGCTCTCCGGCAGCGCGGGCCTGCTGGCCGGCGCCTTCTCCATGGCGGCCGGGGAATATGTCTCGGTGCGTTCCCAGCGCGAGTTCCACGAATATCAGATCACCCTGGAGCGGGAGGAACTGGACCAGTATCCCCAGGAAGAAGCGGCGGAACTGGCGCTGATCTACCAGGCCAAGGGCATCTCCGCGGTGGAGGCCCGGCGCATGGCGGATACCCTGATCCAGGACCCGGATCGCGCCCTGGATGCCCTGGCCCGGGAAGAACTGGGGCTCAATCCGGATGAGCTGGGCTCTCCCTGGGGCGCGGCCATCTCTTCGTTTCTCTCTTTTGCCGTAGGCGCCACCATTCCCCTGCTGCCCTATGTCCTGCTCTCCGGAACCAGCGCATTCCAGGGCGTCATACTGGCCACCGCCGTGTCCCTGTTCGGGGTCGGTGCCGCCATCAGCCTGTTCACCGGCCGGCACGCCCTACGCGGCGGCTTGCGCATGCTGGCCATCGGCGGTGGCGCCGGGGCGGCCACCTGGTTGATTGGCAGGGCCATGGGTGTGGCCTTGACCTGATGCGATAATTCCCCCGTTTACTTACCGGCCCCCGACATGACCGCACGCACCTATAGCCTCGAATTCTTTCCGCCCAAAACCACCGAGGGCATGGAAAAACTGCGCGAAACGCGGCGCCAACTGGCTCAGCTCAACCCCAAATTTTTCTCCGTGACCTTTGGCGCCGGTGGTTCCACCCAGGAGCGCACCCTGGAAACGGTGCTGGAGATCCAGGCGGAGGGCCTGTCCGCCGCCCCCCATCTCTCCTGCGTGGGATCCACCCGGGAGAACATCCGGACGATCTTGGAAACCTATCGAAACAACGGCATACGCCATATCGTCGCCCTGCGCGGCGACCTGCCATCGGGCATGGCCGCCGCCGGAGAATTTCGCTACGCCAATGAGCTGGTGGCCTTCATCCGTCAGGAAACCGGCGACTGGTTCGACATCGAGGTGGCGGCCTACCCCGAAATGCACCCCCAGGCGCGCAATTACCGGGAAGACCTGACCAACTTCAAGCGCAAGGTGGATGCCGGCGCCAATGCCGCCATCACCCAGTATTTCTACAATGTGGACGCCTACTTCAATTTCGTCGATGACTGCCAGGAACTGGGGATCGCCACCCCCATCGTGCCCGGCATCATGCCCATCTCCAATTTCAGCCAGCTGTCCCGCTTCTCGGCCATGTGCGGAGCCGAGATCCCTCGCTGGATGGCGCGTAAGATGGAAAGCTACCTCGATGACACCACCTCCATCCGCGCCTTCGGCCTGGATTTCGTCACCGGCATGTGCGAAGAACTGCTCGCCGGTGGCGCGCCCGGCTTGCACTTTTACACCCTGAACCAGGCTGGGCTGACCAGTACGATCTGGCAACGTCTGGGTCTGGAAACACGGTAAAGAGCCGCCTGTCGGTAGATACTGGCCACGCGGACGGATTAGGATGGGGACCGTAAGTGTTACAACGTATAAACGAAATTGGGGGGGGCGCTTTGAAAATCCTGTTGGCTGATGATCATCCCCTGTTCCGGGAAGGGGTGAAGCCCGTCCTGCACAAGCTCGATCCGAAGGTGGAGTTGGTCGAGGCCATTGACTACCCGTCCGCCTTTGATGCCATGCACCGAGAGGGCAAGGAGATTGATCTGGCCTTGCTGGATCTGTTCATGCCCGGCATGTCCGGGATAGAGGGTGTGACCCGGTTTCGCGCCGCCTTCCCGGATGTGCCGGTAGTGGTGCTGTCCGCCGCGGAGGAGATCAAAGACATCCAGAATATCTACGCCGCTGGAGCCCTGGGCTACATCACAAAATCCACGCCTAGCGACGCCATCCTGGCTGCGCTGAAACAGGTCCTGGCCGGGGGCATCTATATCCCGCATCTGCTGGGGGGAGACTTCACCCCATCGGAACCCATGCGTCACCCCACCTTGACCTCTCGCCAGATGGAGGTGTTGCAGGAATTGGTCAACGGCCGGAGCAACAAACAAATTGGTGAAGTGCTGGGTGTCACGGAGGGTACCGTGAAGATTCACCTAGGGGCCATCTTCCGCATCCTCAAGGTCAGCAACCGGACCGAGGCGGTTCTGGTGATCCAGAAAATGGGGTTGGAAAGTAGCAGTTAGCGAGCGCTCACACCCGCTCATGTCTATGGCAGAAAAGCATCCGCAACTCGAGCCATCACGCCGGAGCATGAGCCTCAGGCTGCGTATCCTGATCGTCGCCCTGTTCCCCTTGCTCGTGGCCGTGGGCTTGTTCGCCGCCTATTTCGCCCACCGCAGCGTATCCGAGGCGGAACAGGGTCTTGAGCGCATGGGCCGGGACACAGCGCGCCAACTCGCCGAAGCCGTCGCATACGACTTGTTTTCCGGCAATCTCCCTTATGTCAAACGTCTGCTGGACTTCGAACGCAATACCCGAGGCGCCCTGGCGATCGCCATCACCGAGGGAAATAACTGGCAGCTGATCAGCGGCGATAGCTTGGCGTTACCCAATCTGGCCGGGATCCCGCCCGCATCCCAATGGCGCCATGGGCCCATCCTTTTTTTTTCCCATGCGGTAAATGTCCCTTCCAGCCAGAATACCGACCCCTACCTGGACCTGGCCAAGGCGACGCCGCACCCTGCTACCTATGTCGTCATCGCCCTCAGCCGCGCACCTATCGAGCTGACGCGCTCCCAGATCGGCCTGGCCACTTCCGGCATGGCCTTGCTGACCATACTCCTCGCCTTGATCCTGGCTTGGCGCCTGTCCGGCCGGGTAAGCCAACCGCTCCAGATCATTACACAGGCCGTGCGGCATCTGGCCGGCGGCAGCCTGTCCGAGCGGGTGCCCGAGACCTCTCCGGGGGAGATCGGCCAGCTGGAACGAGGCGTCAACCGCATGGCCAAGGCACTGGAGGAAAACCAGGACAGCCTGCAACGTCGCGTGGAGGAGGCTACAGCCGAACTCATGGGCCAGAAACAGGCGGCCGAGGCCGCGGTACTGGCCAAATCCCGTTTCCTCGCGGCGGCCAGCCATGACCTGCGCCAACCCTTGCACGCCATGTCGCTACTGGTGTCCGCCTTGCGCGAGCGCGTCCCCGAGGGGGAATCAAAGCGTCTTGCCGGGCACATAGAGGCCTCCGCCTCGGCCATGGAAATCCTGCTCAATTCCCTGCTGGACTTGTCCAAACTCGACGCCGGCGTGGTGGAGGCCCACCCCGAGTGCTTCCCATTGGCTCGGGTGCTGGAACACATCGAGAGCCAATACACGCCCTTGGCCCAGGAGAGGGGGCTCCAGCTGAAGATCGTCAGCACCCGGATGTGGGCCTATTCCGACCCGGTTCTGGTGGAACGCATCCTCGCCAACCTGGTCTCCAATGCCCTGCGCTACACCGAGCAGGGTACGGTGTTCGTGGGCGCACGCAGGGTTCAACAGGATTGGGTACGTTTCGAGGTACGCGACACCGGCAAGGGCATCCCCTTGGAGTTTCAGACACGGATTTTCGAAGAGTATTTCCAACTGGAAAATCCGGAGCGCCATCGCGACAAAGGCCTGGGCCTGGGTCTGGCCATTGTCGCGCGCCTGGCGCGCCTGCTCGGTAGCAGGGTACAAGTCAGATCGTTTCCCGAGCGGGGGTCGTGTTTCCACTTTCGCATCGCCCGTTGCCTTCCTCTGAGCCGTGAATTGATGGACGAACCGCCGCCTTCCGCAGCCATCTCCCTGCCACTGGAGCATGCCCTGGTGGCCTTCATCGATGACGATGAGAGCATCCTCGAGGCCATGGTCGAGGTTTTCGACAGCTGGGGCGTCGCCCTGGCCGCGGGCGAGGATGCGGAGCAGGTACGCGCCGAACTACAGGAATTGGGACGGGTTCCCGACATCATCCTGTGCGACTACCGGCTCAAGGATGGCCGCAACGGCATCGACGCCGTCGCCATCCTGCGCACGGCCTTCGGGCTGCACATCCCGGCCGCACTACTCACCGGGGATACCGCGGCCGAAACCATACAGGCCATCAGCAACATGGGCCTGCCGGTACTGCACAAACCTCTTAAGCCCGCCAGACTGCGGGCCTTCCTTACCCATTTACTCGCGGAGAAACCAAACCCACCATGAGAACCTCACCCGTGAAAATCGTCTCCTTCCTGCTCCTGGTCGCAGGCATCTTGGCCGGGCCGGGCTATTGGGTCTACGCCAAGTTCTACACCGGTTCCCAGGCGGCACTTCTGAATCTCGCACAGACGGAAAGCCAGGAGCACACCCCGGTCTGGCGCACACCGGAATTTGCCCTCAGCCAGGACATGGCCCCCCTCGGCCTGATCCTTGTCGCCAAGGGCAACCTGGATGCCCGTAAGGAGCCCGGTAGGCCGCCCAAGGACCACTATGCCGCCACCCTGTTCAAGAATGGCCAAGCCGCTGACCCCCTCGCCTTTACCCTGGGGATTAAAAACAATTCCGTCGAGGCCAAGCCTATTTTCCGTGAGCACCTGGTGCTGTTCCAAGTGGTCCAGGATGGCCGCTACCAGTTGGAGGTGGAAGCAACCTCGCCGCCCGCCATTCCGCTTGAGCAGATCCAGCTGGAGGTGCACCAGCACCTGCTTGAGCCGGATAGTCGCGTGGTGACCGGTGGCTTGCTGATGTTTACGCTTGGCATTCTGGGTCTGGTGCTGATCTGAAACCGGCAGTTACCCGATAACCAGGAGACCCAAGATGAAAATCTCACATCGCCGCTGCGCGTCAGCGACCATGTCGGTCGGTAGCCCTGTTGGCGCGGGAATCGGCGCCATCGACGCGGCTTGCATCGCACACGCTCTGGAGCTGTCACGTAATTGCCGGCGCATGGCAGCACAGATGTTTCACGTGAAACGATGCTATGTAACCGACTAATCTGTCAGGCCTTCAGGAGCTGAGGTTTCTCGCGAAAACCCAAGACAAGACAGGTCCGTCGCCTCTAGCCAACACCAGCAACCTTCCGCCAAATCATGCGGCAATAACAGGCCGCCTATCTGGATTCTGCGCAGGGCCGCGACTCGATTGCCGCACGCCGCCAGCATGCGCTTGACTTGGTGGTATTTACCTTCATTGATACCGAGGTGAACGACCTGTTCCGACACACGGACACAGGATGCCGCGGACACAGGTTCTGGCGCATCGTGGAGCTGAACCCCCGCCAGCAGAGCAGCAATCTGCTCCTCACTAACCGGGTGCTTGGTCGTAACCTCATATATCTTGGTAATTTGGCGCCTGGGGGAGATCAGGTGGTGAATGAACTCCCCGTCGTCCGACAACAGCAAGAGGCCGGTGGTGTCTTCATCCAGCCGTCCCACGCTCTGCACCCCTCGCAGGGCAAGTGGCGGTGGCAGCAGGGCGAACACACTAGGGTGATGCCGTGGCGAGCGGGAGCACTCATAACCCGCCGGCTTGTTGAGCAGAAGATAGGCCCGTTCCCGGTAGCGCCAGGACTCGCCGGCAACGCTGAACTCAAGGTCTTCCGCCTGGAATTCAGCGAAAGGGTCGTCACAAGGACTCCCGCCCACCACCACCGCGCCGGTACGTATCAAGGCTCGGCAGACCTTGCGCGAACCGAAGCCCTGGGATTGGAGGATGCGTTCCAATTGCATGGATGATTCCGATCTATCCCTCGGGCGCTTCGACTGGGCTGGATCCAAGGCGCACTAAAAAGTGATCCAGGGCATTGGCAAAAACCTGCCGGTCCGCTTGGGATAGTGCTGAGGGGCCGGATATCGCCACGCCGCTGTCGCGTAGCCCTTCCATGAAATCGCGCATATTCAGGCGTTCACGGATGTTTTCCGGGCTGTAAAACTCACCACGCGGGTTTAGGGCATGAGCGCCCCGGTCTATCGCCAGGGCCGCCAAGGGGATATCCGCCGTGATCACCAGATCTCCTGCTTGCAAGCGCCCGACGATCTCATTGTCGGCCACATCAAAGCCGGCTGGCACCTGTAGGGCGCGGATGTAGGGGGAGGGGGGTACGCGCAGCAACTTGTTGGCCACCAGCGTGGTGACGATGCGCCGGCGCTCTGCGGCACGGAACAGGATGTCCTTGATTACGCCCGGGGTGGCATCGGCATCGACCCAGATATGCATAACCAGTATCGCCGTGGCAGGTGAATCAGCGCTTACCGGCCACGACGCTGACGCATCTATACATCCAGGTTTCGCACGCCCAGGGCATTGGTCTCGATGAAGTTGCGGCGCGGCTCCACTTCCTCACCCATGAGGGTGGTGAAGATGGCGTCGGCAGCGATGGCGTCATCGATCTGAACCTTGAGCAGGCGACGCACCTTGGGATCCATGGTGGTTTCCCACAACTGTTCCGGATTCATCTCGCCCAAGCCCTTATAGCGTTGGATGCCCAGGTTTTTCTTCACCTCGCCCAAGAGCCAATCCAGGGCCTGCTTGAAGTCGTAGGCGGTGGTTCGGGCCTCGCCGCGGCGAATCTCGGCGCCTTCCTGCAACAGACCCAGCAGGATCTCGGCGGTACGGCGCAACTGCTCGTAATCGCCACCCTCGATGAAATTGGCATCCAGGAAACTGGTGTGGCCGATGCCGTGCCGGCTGCGTACGATCTCCAAGCGCCAGCCGATATCACCCTCGTAATGCTGCGGGGTGATCTTGACCGGGCCCAGCTTGGTCAGCACGGGGGTGAGAATGGCGGCGGCGGCCTGAGCCTCCGCTTCCGTGTTTAGGCTGATGCTGGGGACCTTGAGCAGGCTGTAAAGCACATCCGCATCCATGCGCCGGGCAAGGCGTTCTATCATGGCCTCGGCCAGCAGGAATTCCCGGGCGATGCGCTCGAAGCTTTCTTTGGGCAAGGGCTCGGCGCCGGCGGCGGGTATCAGTTCGGCGCCGTTGAGGGCGTTGCGCAGCAGATATTGCTTGAGCTCGTAGTCATCCTTGATATAGCTCTCGCTCTTGCCCTGCTTGACCTTGTACAAGGGCGGCTGGGCGATGTAGATGTGGCCGCGTTCCACCAGTTCCGGCATCTGGCGATAGAAGAAGGTGAGCAGCAGGGTGCGGATGTGGGAGCCGTCCACGTCCGCGTCGGTCATGATGATGATGCGGTGATATCTGAGATTGGCCGGGTTGTAGTCGTCCTTGCCGAGTCCGGAACCAATGCCAGTACCGAGCGCGGTGATCAGGGTGACGACTTCCTGGGAGGACAACATCTTGTCGAAACGGGCTTTTTCCACGTTCAAGATCTTGCCCTTGAGCGGCAGGATGGCCTGGAACTTTCGCTCTCGGCCCTGCTTGGCGGAGCCGCCGGCGGAATCACCCTCGACCAGGTAGAGCTCACACAGGGCGGGATCTTTTTCCTGGCAGTCGGCCAGCTTGCCGGGCAGGCCGGCAGAATCCAGTACGCCCTTGCGGCGAGTCATATCCCTCGCCTTGCGGGCGGCCTCGCGGGCGCGAGCGGCCTCGACGATTTTGGCGCAGATGAGCTTGGCGTCAGCGGGGCGTTCCTGCAGGTATTCCGCAAGTTTCTGCGATACGGTTTCTTCCACCGCCGGACGCGCTTCCGAGGAGACTAATTTCATCTTGGTCTGGGAGCCGAACTTGGGATCCGGCATCTTTACCGATAGGACGCAGGCTAGGCCTTCGCGCATGTCGTCGCCGGTTATTTCAACCTTGGCCTTCTTGGCGATCTCGTGTTCTTCGATGTACTTGTTGATCACCCGGGTCATCGCCGCGCGCAGGCCGGTAAGGTGGGTGCCTCCATCCGACTGCGGGATGTTGTTGGTAAAGCAGAGTACCTGTTCCTGGTAGCCGCTATTCCATTGCATGGCAACTTCACTGCTGATGCTGACGCCGGTGTCGCCCACCTTGGATTCACCAGTGGCGTAGAACACATTGGGATGTAGCACGCTCTTGGACCGATTTATGTATTCGACAAAGCCTTTCACCCCACCTGAGAAAGCAAAGTTCTCGGTGCGGCCATCCCGCTCGTCGATCAGCTCGATCTTGACGCCATTGTTCAGGAACGAAAGTTCCCGGATGCGTTTGGACAGCACGTCGAAGTGAAAATCGACATGTCCGAATATCTCCTCATCGGCGGAGAAATGTAATTCTGTTCCCCGCCGTAAACTGTCTCCGATCACTTTCAGCGGAGACACTTCGATGCCGTTGTGGACCTCGATCAGGCGATTTACCGGAACACCGCGATGGAATTCCATGAAGTGTTTCTTTCCATCGCGGTGGATGGTAAGGCGCAACCACTTGGACAAGGCATTGACACAGGACACGCCGACACCATGCAGGCCACCGGATACCTTGTAGCTGTTCTGGTTGAACTTGCCGCCGGCATGCAGCACGACCATGACGATCTCGGCAGCGGAACGCTTGGGTTCGTGCTTGTCGTCCATCTTCACACCGACCGGGATACCGCGGCCGTTATCGGACACAGAAATGGAGTTGTCCGGGTGAATGATGACTTTGATGTCGTCGCAGTAACCGGCCAGGGCTTCGTCGATAGCGTTGTCCAAAACTTCGAAAACCATGTGGTGCAGACCAGATCCGTCAGAGGTGTCGCCGATGTACATGCCTGGGCGTTTGCGCACTGCCTCCAGGCCTTCCAGTTGCTGAATACTGGATTCGTCGTAACCGCCGTTGTCGCCGTTCTGCAGATGTTCCACGTGAAACCTTTTTTACGATGAGTTTGCTTTGGCGGCAGTCAGGTGTTGCCACCTACCACCCGCCGAGGACTTGCGTACCCGCTTTCTCAGATACGCATAGGCATGACCACGTAGCTGAAGTTGTCATCTCCCGCCACTGTGATCAGCATGGAACTGGAGGGGTCGCCGAATGAGCATTGCACGGATTCCACTTCCAGGTTGTTGAGAGCGTCCTGCAAATACTGGACGTTGAAGCCTATGTCCAAGGGCTCCCCAGCATAGTCGATATCCAACTCTTCCTGGGCCTCTTCCTGTTCGTTGTTGCTGCAAGCGATTCGCAAGCTGCCTGCTGTCAAGGCAATGCGCACACCGCGATATTTTTCGTTGGTGAGAATGGCGGCACGCGTGAGGGACTGAGACAGGCGCTGACGCGGAATGGCAAATTTCTTGTCGTGGCCCACCGGAATCACACGCTGCCAATCCGGGAATTTTCCATCCACCACCTTGCTGCGCAACTCAAAATCGGGACGCCGGAATACCACCTGGCTTTGATTGACCTGGATGTGGACCGGCTCATCGCTATCGCTGAGCAACTTGGCCAGTTCCAGCACGGTCTTGCGCGGCAGTATCACATCCACACCTTGGCCCAGATCCTCCTCCAGATCAGTGGCATCCACCGCCAGGCGGTGTCCATCCGTGGCCGCCACGGTCAAGCGCTTGCCCTGGACCGAGAACAACATGCCGTTCAGGTAGTAACGGATATCCTGCACTGCCATGGCGTACTGCACCCGGGACAGTAGATGCTTGATTACCCGTTGCGACAGGCTGAAGGATAGACCCTGGCCTTCCGGGATCTGCAGCTTGGGAAAATCACGGGCAGGCAGGGTTTGTAAACTGAAGCGGCTGCGTCCGGACTGGACCTTGAGCAGTTCACCAGTCAGATCCAAGGCGATGGGTTCCACATCCGGCAGAGAACGGCAGATATCCAGCAGCTTGCGCGCGGATACGGTGAAGGAGGCATCCGCCGCGCCCTGTTCGTCCGCCCAGGTGCTGATCTGAAGTTCCAGGTCTGTCGCGACCAGGGCGGCACGTCCGCCCACCACTTCAACCAGTACATTGGAAAGGATGGGCAGGGTGTGCTTGCGTTCCACCACACCGGCCACTGCTTGCAAAGGCTTGAGCAAGGCGTCCTTGGATGATTTCAGTACAAGCATTTATTTATTCCTGATAGTAGTAATAAGGGGAAGGCAAAGCTCTGGATAAGCCCGTAAATTCTATCAAAATCATTGGCTTATGCTGTGGAAAAACCACTTTGTAAGTCTGTGTGCCGAGGGAGGACAGATTGTGGACAAGTTTTTCTCCCCAAGGCGAAAGCGCATTTATACACAATTGGTACATAAGCTATCTACAGACTTATCCCGTCAGGACCTGGATCAGCAGGTTGTAATCCCGACGTAAGGTTTGGTCGCTCAACTTAAGTTCCTCTACCTTGTTGCAGGCATGCAAGACCGTGGTGTGATCGCGGCCGCCGAAGGCTTGGCCGATCTCCGGGAAAGACAGGTTGGTCAGCTCGCGCGCCAGGTGCATCGCGATCTGGCGCGGCCGTGCCAGGTTGCGTGTGCGCTTTTTGGAATACATGTCGGCGATCTTGATCTTGAAGTAGTCGGCCACGGTTTTCTGGATGTTTTCTATGGTGATCTGCCGATTCTGCACAGCGAGCAGATCCTTGAGCGCCTCTTTCGCCAATTCCACGGAGATAGGGATCTTGTTGAAGCGGGAGAAGGCGATGACCCGTTTCAAGGCGCCTTCCAGCTCGCGCACGTTGGAACGGACCTGCTTGGCGATGAAGAAGGCGGTTCCTTCGTCCAGATTGACTTTGTCCTGGCGCGCCTTATCCAGCAGGATAGCCACGCGCATCTCCAGTTCCGGGGGTTCCAACATGACGGTCAGTCCCCAACTGAAGCGGGACTTCAGGCGTTCTTCGATGCCTTCCATATCCTTCGGGAAGGTATCGCTGGTGATGATCACCTGCTTGTGTTCCTCAATCAGGGTATTGAACGTGTAGAAGAACTGTTCCTGGGTACCCTCTTTACCGGCGAAGAACTGGATGTCGTCGATCAGCAGTAGGTCCAGTGAATCGTAGCGACGTTTGAAGTCGTCATAGGAATTGGAGCGTACCGCCCGGACCATATCGGAAACATAACGGTCCGCGTGGATATAGCGCACTCGGGCCTTGGGATTGAGCTGCACTACCCGGTTGCCGATGGCCTGTACCAGGTGGGTCTTGCCCAAGCCGACGCCCCCGTAGACGAACAGGGGGTTGTAACCGGCCCCGGGGTTCTCGGCTACCTGCAGCGCGGCTGCCCGGGCCAAGTCGTTGGCCTTGCCGGGCACGAAGGTATCGAAGTTGAACAGGTTGTTGAGGCGGCTTTCGTTGATCGGCGGTTTTTCAACAGGCGCGGTTGAGGGCTTGGTCTTGCTGGCGGGTGCCGGTTTTTCCACGCTGGGAGCAACAGGTTTGGCCGCGATTGCGGGATTGCTCGGCGGGTTTGCGGCCGCTTTGGCGGAATCGACTACCAGGGTAATGGTTGGTGGATTGGGGAAGAAATCCCGGGCCAGTTGTTCGATATCGTTCAGAAATTTGTCCCGTACCCACTGAGCGACGAAGCGGCTGGGCGCCGTGATCGCTATCTGGTCCTGGCTAACTTCCACGGCGAGAGGCCGCAACCAGGTACTGAGTTGTTGCGAATTGACCACCCGCTCGAAATGGGCGAGGCAGTAACTCCAGAAATCGTCCATGAGTTGGGGGGTGGGTACTGTTGGGTATGTGTCGGGGCATTCTAACACCCGCTTTTTACCGGCCGGAAAAGTTTGACAAATCATGGGGCTAGCGGTCTAATGCGGGGCTTTTTCGCAGCTGATACTTCAGAGGTTCTGTCATGAAACGCACCTACCAACCTTCCGTCGTCCGCCGCAAGCGTACCCACGGCTTTCGCGCACGTATGAAGACCAACGGCGGCCGCGCTGTGATCAATGCTCGTCGTGCCAAAGGTCGCAAGCGCCTCGCGGTCTGACTCTTCCCATCGTTTGCCGCCCATCGTTAGGTTGCGGCCGTGAGTGAGACCACATCAAACCCGGTCGAAGATCAATGCGTAGATTTATTGACTTTCGGGTGGGAAAAGAAAATACGAAAAACGGATGAGTTTTCATCCGTTTTTCGTTTTCGTTGCGCCCGACGCGGAGCGGGTCTTGATGTGATTGCTGGGCCCAATGGCCAAGAATTTCCGCGCCTGGGATTGATCGTCCCGAAGAAGATTATCTCCACCGCAGTTGGCCGCAACCGTATCAAACGCCTGTTGCGGGAATGGTTCCGTCTCCATCAGGGCGGGTTTCCCGGTATCGACGTCATCGCGCGTCTCAAGTCGAGGCAGGCGGAAACCGAGCTGAAAGCGGAATTTATCAACGGGCTGGCAGTCTGTAAGGCCTGTGTCGACAAACGCGTCACCACGCTATCCAATCAAAACTGAACCGCCATGGACACCCAGCGCATCATCGCCTTCGTTGTTTTCTCATTCTCCATCATGATGTTATGGGAGGCTTGGCAGGACTACTCGCATCCCCAACCTGTGATCGCGACCCAGCCCGGAGCGAGTGCGCCCACTCAGGCCGATACCGGCATACCCGCGCCCAGTTCTACCCTGCAAGCCGGCGTCAAACCGGAGGCGGGCCAAGTGCAAAGCGGGGCGCGTGCCACGGTGGTGACCGATGTCCTGAGCGCCGAGATCGATGCCAATGGCGGCGATATCCGTAAGTTAGTGTTTACTCACTATCGGAGTAATGAAGACGAAAGCAAGCCCTTCCAGTTGTTTGAAGAACAACCGGAGCATCGTTATTTCGCCCAGAGCGGGTTCATTGGCGGTGTCCTGCCGACCCACAAGACCGTATTCGAGCTCGTCCCGGGGGAATACCGGCTCAAGGACAGCGAGAACGAGATCAAGCTGATCCTGAAGGCCACCGTCAACGGCGCCGAAGTCATCCGGACCTACACTTTCCATCGCGGCAGCTACGTGGTGGATGTGGATACCCAGATCCGGAACCAGGGCACAGCGGTGATCGAGGGCTTCCCCTATTACCAGCTCCTGCGGGACGGCAAGGCCCCGGAAGGGGAGTCCGCCTTCATTCACACCTTTACCGGTCCGGCGATCTACACTCAGGAGGAGAAATTCCAAAAGGTCGCCTTCGACGAGATTGCCAAAGGCAAGGAAGAGCACGTCAAGGAGGCCAAGGACGGCTGGGTGGCCATGGTCCAGCACCACTTTTTCGCCGCCTGGATGACCCGCGACCCGGCCAATGACAGTCAGCGCGAGTTCTACACCCGCCCACTGGGTAACGACGAATTCACCGCCGGCATGATCATGCCGGCGATCAAGGTGGCCCCGGGCGAGGAAAAATCGGTTTCCATGCGTCTTTACGCCGGTCCCCAGGAGCTGGAAAAGATCAAGACCTTGGCTCCGGGTCTGGACCTGGTGGTGGACTACGGCTGGCTCACGGTGCTGGCCTATCCCTTGTTCGTGGTGCTCAGTTGGCTGCACAAGCTGGTGCAGAACTGGGGTGTGGCCATCATCCTGCTCACGGTGCTGATCAAGCTGGCCTTCTACCCCCTCTCCGCCGCCAGCTACAAGTCCATGGCCAAGATGCGCAAACTGGCGCCCCGCCTGCAGCATCTCAAGGAGCGTTTTGGCGACGACCGCCAGAAGATGCACGAGGCCATGACGAAGATTTACCAGGAGGAGAAGATCAACCCCCTGGGGGGCTGCCTGCCCATCCTGATCCAGATCCCGGTGTTCATTTCCCTGTACTGGGTGCTGCTGGGGACCGTGGAACTGCGCCAGGCCCCGCTTGGTTTGTGGATTATGGATCTGTCCAAGCCGGACCCGTTCTACATCCTGCCCGTGATCATGGCCATCAGCTCCTTCATCCAGGTGAAGATGTCCCCCGCGCCGCCCGACCCGGTGCAGGCCAAGATCATGATGATCATGCCGGTGGCGTTCTCGGTCATGTTCCTGTTCTTCCCCGCTGGCCTGGTGCTTTACTGGCTGGTCAACAACGTGCTGTCGATCCTGCAGCAGTGGCGCATCAACACCGTGCTGGGTGTGAACTCCACGGCCGCCAACGACAGTAAGCACTGACATCGGGCGGCACATGCCGTCATATATCCCGGATCTCATCGCCGCCATCGCCACCGCCCCCGGGCGCGGCGGCATCGGTGTGGTGCGGGTCTCAGGCCCCGATCCCGAGCGCCTGATCCAGAGCCTGCTGGGGCGGGCGCTACCTCCCCGCCGCGCGGTCCATGCCCGTTTTCTCGACCAGGACGGGCAAACCCTGGACGACGGCATCGCCCTCTACTTTCCCGCGCCGCACTCCTTTACCGGCGAGCATGTCCTGGAACTCCAGGGCCATGGCGGGCCCCTGGTGTTGCAAGGGGTGCTGGAACGCTGCCTGGAACTGGGTGCGCGTCTGGCCGAGGCGGGGGAATTCAGCCGTCGTGCTTTTCTCAACGGCAAGCTCGACCTGGTTCAGGCCGAGGCCATCGCCGACCTGATCGACGCCGGCAGCCGGGAGGCGGCGCGCTCCGCGGTACGTTCCCTGGAAGGTGAATTCTCACGTCGCGTCAATCTACTCAAAGATGCCCTGGTCCACCTGCGCATGCTGGTGGAGGCCACTCTGGACTTTCCCGAGGAGGACATCGACTTTCTCAAGCAGGCGGATGCCTGGGGAAAACTTGCGGAGATCACGACCCAGCTGGATGCGGTCCTGGCCCAGGCACGCCAGGGCGCCCTGTTGCGCGATGGCCTGAACGTGGTGCTGATCGGCCAGCCCAATGTGGGCAAGTCCAGCCTCTTGAATCAGTTGGCCGGCTATGAGGCCGCCATTGTCACCGCCATTGCCGGCACCACCCGGGACACGGTGCGGGAGGTGATCCAGATCCAGGGTGTGCCCCTGCACCTGATCGACACGGCGGGTCTGCGCGATACCGACGATACGGTGGAGCGCCTGGGCATAGCACGCACCTGGTCGGCTCTGGAACGAGCGGATGCAGCGGTGCTGCTGATCGATGCCAGCCACGGCGTGGGGCCGCGCGAGGCGGAGATCCTGGCGCGCCTGCCCGATATTCCTGTCGTCACGGTGCATAACAAGATCGATCTGGCCGGAGAGCACCCGCATCTGTCCGAGGATGGCACGCAGATATGGCTAAGTGCCAAGGAGGGGTCGGGGGTGGATCTGTTGCGCGACCGCCTGCTGGCCATCGCCGGTTGGCAGGCCAGCGGAGAGGGGGTGTTCACCGCCAGAGCCCGGCACCTGGATGCCTTGCGTCGCTCCCGGGATCACTTGCAGTCTGCACGTGCCGCCGGGCAGCAACTGGAATTCTTCGCGGAGGAGTTGCGCCTGGCCCATGGGGCCTTGGCAGAGATCACCGGAGAGTTCAGCGCCGACGACCTGCTCGGGGTGATCTTCAGCCAGTTTTGTATCGGCAAGTGAGCCGAATCAGATCAGGAGCCAGCCGCCTTTGGTGGCCTGGACCTGGTTGGCGTCATAATCGGTGACACCGAATCGGAACGGCTCCAAACGATTGTCGTCGATAGGGCGGATGGCCTCATGTGAGAACTGCCAACGGATGCCGGCCAGAAACACCAACTCTTCCAGCACTTCCTCGGAAAAGCCGAGCCGGTCGCCCCGGCTGTCAATCAATAGGCTGTCCAGATAACGATCGATGTCCCCGGTCTGCCAGAAGCAGACCAAGTTGTGGGCGATATGGGGAAAACGCCGTTCTATGGCGGAAAAGTCGCGCAGGCCTACCGTATCAGGTCGGCGCTCTTTGATGCGGAGGTCGTCCATATGGGCAAACATGGCAGTTTCCTTAGAACAAAAGTTATATACAGCCGGATATACGCAAATCACGTGCCACGTACGCACAACCGAGACAATCCCTATTATTCAACTGGTTGCAGAGTATTCCGCGCTCCAGTAAAAGCTTTAGCCCTGCCTAAAATGCCGTATGTGACGAAACGTTGACAATGACCTCCCCACTACCACCCTCGCTTTCCTGGCCGAACATCCTCGCGGAACTGCGGGCCCATCGGCCCGCCTTGGTGAAGGGCAATCTGATCGCTGTCTTGGCCGTGGCCTGTGCCGTGCCCGTCCCCTTGTTTTTGCCCATCCTGGTGGACGAGGTGCTGCTGCACCAACCTGGGGCCTTCGTCGCCTTCTTCTCGCCGTGGTTTCCCTCCGCCTGGCATGGGCCGGTGCTGTTCGTGCTGCTGGCCCTGTTGCTTACGGTGAGCTTGAGGCTGGCGGCGATCCTGCTCAACGTCTGGCAGACCCGGACCTTCTCCCTGGTGTCCAAGGAGGTGGTGTTCCGCATCCGCGCGCGCATGCTGGAGCGCCTGTCACGCATCGCCCTGTCGGAGTACGAAACCCTGGGTTCGGGCCGGGTCACCTCCCATTTCGTCACCGACCTCAATGCCGTGGACGGCTTCCTGGGCGCCTCCATTTCCGGGTTTCTGGTGGCGATCCTGTCCCTGCTGGGGGTGGCACTGGTGCTGTTCTGGATGAACTGGCAGCTGGCCTTGTTCATCCTGCTGCTCAACCCGCTGGTCATTGGCATTTCCACCCGCCTGGGCAAGAAGGTAAAGGAACTTAAGAAGCGCGAGAACAGTGCCTTCGAGGCCTTCCAGGAGGCCTTGTCGGAAACCCTGGATGCCTTGAATCAGATTCGCGCTATGAACCGGGAGCGCCACTATCTAGCCCGGGTGACCGACAAGGCGGCCCACATCCGCCAGCATGCGGCGGCCTATGCTTGGAAGTCGGACGCCATGAGCCGGGTCTCGTTCTTCGTCTTTCTCGCCGGTTTCGATACCTTCCGCGCCGGGGCCATGCTCATGGTGGTGTTCTCGGATCTTTCCATCGGCCAGATGCTGGCGGTATTCGGCTACCTCTGGTTCATGATGTCGCCGGTGCAGGAGATCATCAACATCCAGTACGCCTGGTATGCGGCCAATGCCGCCTTGGTCCGGATCAATCATCTGCTGGCGTTGCAGCCGGCGGAAGCGGGGGAGGGAAGGGCCGATCCCTTTACCGGCCACCAGACGGTGGGGCTCGCTTTGGAGGCCGCCGGTTTTGCCTACGGCGAGGGCGAAACGATCCTGGACGCGGTGACGCTGGGCATCGCGCCGGGCGAGAAGGTGGCCCTGGTGGGGGCCTCCGGCGGTGGCAAATCGACCCTGGTGCAGGTCTTGCTGGGCCTTTATCCACTTCGTTCGGGGGCCATCCGCTACGGCGGCGAGGACGTGCGCGATATCGGCTGGGCCCGGGTGCGGGACCACGTCGGCGTGGTATTGCAGCATCCGGTACTGTTCAATGCCAGTGTGCGCGACAACCTGACCCTGGGGCGCGAACATGCCGAAGCGGATCTCTGGCAGGCCCTGGAGATCGCTCAACTGCGGGATTTTGTCGCCGATCTGCCGGCGGGGCTGGACAGCATGGTGGGCAAGAATGGCGTGCGCCTGTCCGGCGGCCAGCGCCAGCGCTTGGCCATCGCGCGCATGGTGCTCGGTCGGCCCCAGGTGGTCATCCTGGACGAGGCCACATCGGCCCTGGACACTCAGACCGAGCGGCATTTGCACCAAGCCCTCGCCGGCTTTCTCCAGGGGCGCACCACCCTCATCATCGCCCACCGCCTCTCCGCGGTGCGCCAGGCGGACCGCATCCTGGTGTTCGAGGACGGCAGGGTGGTGGAACAAGGCGACCACGACAGCCTGATGCAGCGCGGCGGGTTGTACCACAAGCTCTACGCCCATCCCTGAGGCGGGCTGTTTCACGTGAAACAACCCGCGCCTTGGCGTACAATGCGGCGCTTGGTCCAAGTCCGCGTGCCGCTCGCAAGTTCATGATTTTTCCCAATAATTTCGATGTGATTGTGGTGGGTGGTGGTCATGCCGGTACCGAGGCCGCGCTGGCCGCCGCGCGCATGGGCATCAAGACCCTGCTGCTCAGCCACAACATCGAAACCCTCGGCGCCATGTCCTGCAACCCGTCCATCGGCGGCATCGGCAAGGGACATCTGGTCAAGGAAGTGGACGCCCTCGGCGGGGTCATGGCCATCGCCACCGACGAGGCCGGCATCCAGTTCCGCATCCTCAATTCCTCCAAGGGCCCGGCGGTGCGCGCCACCCGCGCCCAGGCCGACCGGCTCCTGTACAAGCAGGCCATCCGCTCACGTCTGGAAAACCAGGCCAACCTCATCCTGTTTCAACAGGCAGTGGACGACCTGCTGCTGGAAGGGGATGCCGTCGTCGGGGTGAAAACCCAGTTGGGCATCGTGTTTCGCGCCCGCGCCGTGGTGCTCACCACCGGCACTTTTCTGGAGGGCCTCATTCATGTGGGCTTGGAGAACTTCCAGGCCGGGCGCATGGGCGACCCCCCCGCCGTGTCCCTGGCCGCCCGCCTGCGCGAATTGAATCTGCCGGTGGGGCGCCTGAAGACCGGCACGCCGCCGCGTATCGACGGGCGCAGCATCGATTTCTCGGCCATGCAGGAACAGCCGGGCGACGACCCGGTACCGGTGTTCTCCTATCTGGGCCGGCGCGACATGCACCCGGCCCAGATGCCGTGCTGGATCACCCAGACCAATGAGCGCACCCACGAGATCATCCGCCAGGGCCTGGACCGCTCGCCGCTCTACACCGGCGTGATCGAGGGGGTGGGGCCGCGCTATTGCCCGTCCATCGAGGACAAGATCTCCCGCTTCGCCGACAAGAGCGGCCACAACGTGTTCCTGGAGCCGGAGGGGCTGACCACCCACGAGTTCTATCCCAACGGCGTCTCCACCAGTCTGCCGTTCGACGTGCAGCTGGCCCTGGTGCGTTCCATCCGAGGCCTGGAGCAGGCACACATCCTGCGCCCGGGCTACGCCATCGAGTACGACTACTACGACCCGCGCGGCCTCAAGCCCAGCCTGGAAACCAAGGCCATCCGGGGGCTGTTCTTCGCCGGCCAGATCAACGGTACGACCGGTTATGAGGAGGCGGCGGCCCAGGGCTTGCTGGCGGGACTCAATGCCGGTTTGTTCGTCCAGGACAAGGACGCCTGGTGGCCGCGGCGGGATCAGGCCTACCTGGGTGTCATGGTGGACGACCTGTCCACCCGGGGCGTGCTGGAGCCCTACCGCATGTTCACCAGCCGGGCGGAATACCGCCTGTCCTTGCGCGAGGACAATGCCGATCAGCGCCTGAGCGAGATCGGGCGCCAACTGGGGGTGGTGGACGATGTTCGCTGGGCTCGTTTCGAGGCCAAGCGCGAGGCCATTGCCCGGGAGAGCGAGCGCTTGAAGGCCTCCTGGGTCAACCCGTCCATCCTGCCCGAGGCCGAGGCCGAGCGGGTGCTGGGCAAGGCCATCGAGCGGGAATACAGCCTGTTCGACCTGTTGCGCCGGCCGGAGGTGGATTACGCGAGTCTGATGACGCTGCCCGGGGCGGCGCCGGGGCTAGAGGACGAGGCCGCGCGCGAGCAGGTGGAGATCGCCGCGAAGTACGTCGGTTACGTGGCACGCCAGCAGGCGGAGGTGGAGCGTCAGCGTGGTCTGGAAGACCAGCTCCTGCCGGCGGATTTTGATTACATGGCGCTTGGCAGTTTGTCCATCGAGGTGCGCCAGAAGCTGAATCAGGCCCGGCCGGTCACACTGGGACAGGCGGCGCGGGTGGCTGGCGTGACCCCGGCCGCCATATCCGTGCTGACGGTGCATCTCAAGCGCGGTGATTTGCTGCACGGGAAGGACAAAGGATGAATGCAAGGCAAATGCTGTCCGAGGCCCTCGGAGCCATGGGCCTGGCGCTCGATCCACAGCAGCAGGCAAGCCTGCTGGCTTACCTGGACCTGCTGGGCAAGTGGAACAAGACCTATAACCTCACCGCCATCCATGAGCCGGAGCGCATGCTGACGCATCATCTGTTGGATAGCCTGGTGATCCTGCCCCATGTGGGGCGGGGTCCATTGCTGGATGTGGGGAGCGGCGCCGGCCTGCCTGGCATCCCTCTGGCCATCGCGCGTCCCGGGCTGGCCGTGACCGTGACCGACGCAAGCCAAAAGAAGTGTGGTTTCATGCGCCAGGCCATGATCGAGCTGAAGCTGTCCAATGTCACGGTGGAGCATGTCCGGGTGGAGAACATGCGCCGTGAGGGCGGCTTCTCCCAAATCGTGTCCCGGGCGTTTTCCGATCTGTCCGAGTTTGTCCATCTCACCCGGCATCTGCTTGCCCCGGGCGGTGAGTGGCTGGCCATGAAAGGTCTGTATCCCAATGATGAGATTGCCCGGCTCGAAGGCGCACGCATGAAGCGTGATGAAAAACTGCATGTGCCCGGTCTCGAAGCAGACCGGCATCTGATCATCCTGGAGCCAGCCCCATGAGCAGGGTACTCGCCATCACCAACCAGAAAGGCGGGGTGGGCAAGACCACCACGGCGGTCAACCTGGCCGCCAGCCTGGTTAGCCTGGGCCAGCGTGTCCTGCTCATCGATCTGGACCCTCAGGGGAATGCCACCACCGGTAGCGGCGTGGAGAAACAGTCCCTGGACAAGACCAGCTATCACCTGTTGCTGGGCATGGCGTCCTTGAGCGAGGTGCGGGTGCGCTCGGAGTCGGCGGGGTTCGATATCCTGCCGGCCAACCGCAACCTGGCCGGCGCGGAAGTGGAACTGGTGGACGGCAAGGAGCGAGAATTCCGTCTCAAGCAGGGTTTGGAGTCGGCGCGCCGGGAATATGATTTCGTGCTCATCGACTGTCCCCCCGCCCTCAATCTGCTCACGGTCAATGCCCTCACGGCCGCCGATGCCGTGCTCATTCCCATGCAGTGCGAGTATTTCGCCATCGAGGGCTTGGCCGATCTGGTCAACACCATCAAGAAGATCAAGGCGCGCCTGAACCCGGCTCTGGTCATAGACGGCGTGGTGAGGGTGATGTTCGACCAGCGCAACACCCTGGCCCAGCACGTATCCGACCAGCTCAAGGCCCACTTCGGCGCCAAGGTGTTCGACACCGTGGTGCCGCGCAACGTGCGCCTGGCCGAGGCCCCCAGCCATGGCGTGGCGGCCCTGCAATACGACCGTAGCTCGAAAGGGGCTCAAGCCTATCTCCAGATGGCCCGGGAATTGATCGAAAAGGAAGAAGGGAGGCGGCATGGCTAAGCTCAAGGGATTGGGACGTGGATTGGATGCCCTGCTGGGCGAAGGGGATACCAACGATGGCGAGCGTCTGCTCACCCTGCCGGTGGAGAGCCTGGTGCCGGGCAAATATCAGCCACGCACTCGCATGGATCCCACCGCCCTGGCGGATTTGGCGGACTCCATCAAATCCCAGGGATTGATGCAGCCCATTCTGGCCCGTGCCATCCCGGGCGGTCGCTTCGAGATCATCGCCGGCGAGCGGCGCTGGCGCGCAAGCCAGTTGGCCGGCCTCAAGGAAGTGCCGGTCCTGGTGCGTGTGGTGGAGGATGAAGCAGCGCTGAAGATGGCTTTGATCGAGAACATCCAGCGGGAAAACCTCAATCCCCTGGAGGAGGCCCAAGGCATCCACCGCCTGATCCAGGAATTCACCATGACCCACCAGACCGCAGCCGAGGCGGTCGGCCGTTCCCGAGTCGCGGTCAGCAACCTGCTACGCCTGCTGAATCTGGCCAAGCCGGCCCAGGCCCTGCTCATGAGCGGCGATATCGACATGGGCCACGCCCGCGCACTGCTGGCCCTGTCCCACGCCAAACAGGTGGACGCGGCCCATGATGTTGTTCGTCATGGCTACTCGGTGCGCGAAACGGAGCGCCTGGTGGACCGCTTGCTGAAGCCCGTGGACAAAAAAGAGGACAAGAAGGATCGCGACGTGGTGCGTCTGGAGGAAGAACTTGGCGAGCGCCTCGGGGCGGGGGTGAAGATCGCCGCCAACCGCAAAGGGGCGGGCCGCATCACCATCGAGTTCGCGAGCCTGGACCAGTTGGATGGCTTGCTGCGGCGAATCAAATAGGTAGAGATTGAAAGTCGATCCGGCGGGAAACGAATCGTTTCATCAATCTCATTGATGATTGCATTAGCCGCGCTAATTGAAATATAATCATCAGCTAATGTTTTTGGCCCTGGCCTTACAGGCGGCGTTGATCGCCATGACAAGCGTCGTGGCGATGGTCTGGCAAGGCGGGGGTGTGGCTGGCGCGGTCTTGTTCGGTGGGGTTGTGGCCTTGGCGAACACGGGGCTGATAGTGTTGCGGTGGTGGCGCGGTTTGCGCGATTTCCACTGCGATGGCGAGCGTCACCTGAGGTCGTTCCACCGTTCCAGTCTGGAGCGGTTTTTTGTTGTGGTAGTGCTCTTGGCGACGGGGTTGGCGCTGTTGAAGCTTGCGCCCTTGCCGATGATGCTGGGTTTTATCGTGGGGCAGCTGGCCTGGGTGATCGCGGCGGCTGTCCAGAATACTGAATGACGGGTAGAGAGTTATGTCCGCAGAAGCGCACACCTCCACGGAATACATCAAGCACCACCTCCAGAACCTGACCTATGGTCAGTTGCCCGCCGGCTATCAGCGCGCTGATGGCGAGGTGCTAGAGCAGTCGACTTGGACCCTGGCCCATACCGCCCAGGAAGCCAAGGACATGGGGTTCTGGGGCATCAACGTGGACACCATGGGGTTTTCCATCCTGCTGGGCGCCCTGTTCCTGTTCTTCTTCAGTCGCGCCGCCAAATCCGCGGTTCCGGGCGTGCCCTCCGGTCTGCAGAACTTCGTCGAGTGGGTGGTGGAGTTCGTGGATTCCAGTGTCAAGGGCTCGTTCTCCGGGCGCAACCCCATGGTTGCGCCCCTGGCCCTGACTATTTTCATCTGGATCTTCCTGATGAACGCCATGGATCTGTTGCCCATCGACTGGCTGCCCACTATAGGCGGCGCCCTGGGTCTGCACTTCCTTAAGGTGGTGCCCACCACCGACCCCAACGCCACGTTCGGCATGGCCATCACCGTGTTCTTCCTGGTGCTTTACTACAGCATCAAGATGAAGGGCGTGGGCGGCTTTGTCGGTGAGCTCACCCTGCAACCTTTTGGCAAGTGGGGCATGCCCGCCAACCTGCTGTTGGAAGGGGTCAACCTGATCGCCAAGCCGGTGTCCCTGGCCCTGCGTCTGTTCGGCAACATGTATGCCGGCGAGATGATCTTCATCCTGATCGCCATCATGTTCTCCGGTGGTGCCGTGTTGGGCCTGACTGCCGGGGTGCTGCAATGGGCATGGGCGGTGTTCCACATCCTGATCATCACCTTGCAAGCCTTCATCTTCATGACCCTGACCATCGTCTATATGGACATGGCCCATCAGGAACATCACTGATTCCGTTTTTTTTAAATATCTGAAATCCGACTGAAAGGGAAACACAACATGGAACAAGCTCTGCTCTATATCGCCGGCGCCATCATGATGGGTCTGGGTGCCTTGGGCGCCTCCGTGGGCATCGGTATTCTCGGTGGCCGCTTCCTGGAAGGCGCGGCGCGTCAACCCGAGCTGATCCCCATGTTGCGCACCCAGTTCTTCATCGTTATGGGTCTGGTCGACGCGGTGCCGATGATCGCCGTGGGTCTGGCCATGTACGTCCTCTTTGCGGTGGCGGCTTGATCGAAGCAACCGCTTAACCGGAAGAGGTTAGGACATGAACATAAATCTGACCCTGATCGGGCAGTCCATCACCTTCGCCCTGTTCGTATGGTTCTGCATGAAGTTTGTGTGGCCGCCCATCGTCAGTGCATTGGAAGCCCGCAAGAAGCAGATCGCCGACGGCCTGGCCGCGGCCGACCGGGGCCGGCACGAGCTGGAACTGTCCGCCAAGCGTGCCAGTGAACACCTGCACGAAGCCAAGCAGAAGGCGGCGGAAATCATTGCCCAGGCGGAAAAGCGCTCCAATCAGATCATCGAAGAGGCGAAGAATGCCGCCAAGGGTGAAGGTGATCGCATGATCGCCCTCGCCCAGGCCGAGATCGAGCAGGAAAGCCATCGTGCCCGCGAGGCCCTGCGCGGCGAAGTAGCCGCCCTGGTGGTTGCCGGTGCCGGCAAGGTATTGCGCCGTGAGGTGAATGCCCAGGCCCACGCCGACCTGCTGGAAGTCATCAAGAACGAGCTGTGACATGGAACGCGCGACCCTAGCCCGCCCCTATGCCGATGCGGTGGCCAAATTGGCTGCCGCTGGCAACAACTGGGGCATCTGGTCCCAACGCCTGGCGCTGATCTCCCAGGTGAGCGGCGATGCCCAAGTCCAGTCTCTGGCCGCCAATCCCGCCGTGCCCGCCAGCCGAGTGGCTGAGCTGATCATGGCCGTGTGCGGCGATCCGCTTGGGGTGGAAGGCAACAACCTGACTCAGTTGCTGGCGGAGAACAAGCGCTTGGCCCTGCTGCCCGAGATCGTGCGCTTGTTCGAGATCGCCAAGGCCGCCGAGGAAGGCGTTCTGGAAGCCCACATCACCACCGCCTACGAGCTGAATGTCGAGCAGATGGCGGGTCTGGTGGCCAAGCTGGAAAGTAAATTCGGCCGCAAGATCCATACGACCCAATCGGTCGATACGGATCTGATCGGCGGCGTATTGATACAAGTGGGCGATGAAATCATGGATGCGTCGGTGCGCGGCGGCCTGGAAAATCTCGCCGCCACCCTGAAAGCTTGATTAGAAAATCGGAGTCGATATGCAACTCAACCCGTCTGAAATCAGCGAGCTGATCAAGAGCCGGATCCAGGATATGGAATCCAGCTCGGAGCTGCGCACCCAAGGGACGGTCGTTTCCGTCACCGACGGCATCGTGCGAGTGCACGGTCTGGCCGAGGTCATGCAAGGTGAAATGCTGGAATTCCCCGGCAACGTCTTCGGCATGGCTTTGAACCTGGAGCGCGATTCGGTCGGCGCCGTAGTGCTGGGCGAATACGAACACATCTCCGAGGGCGACACGGTCAAGTGCACCGGCCGTATCCTGGAAGTGCCGGTGGGCGAAGCCCTGCTTGGCCGCGTGGTGAACGCCCTGGGCCAGCCCATCGACGGCAAGGGTCCGGTGGATTGCCCCAGCACCTCACCCATCGAAAAGATTGCTCCCGGCGTGATCGCGCGTCAGTCCGTGTCCCAGCCCATGCAGACCGGCCTCAAGTCCATCGACGCCATGGTGCCGGTCGGACGCGGCCAGCGCGAGCTGATCATCGGCGACCGCCAGACCGGCAAGACCGCCGTGGCGGTGGATGCCATCATCAACCAGAAGGGCACCGGCGTGCTGTGCATCTACGTGGCGGTGGGCCAGAAGGCTTCCTCCATCGCCAACGTGGTGCGTAAGTTGGAAGAGCACGGCGCCATGGCACACACCATCGTCGTCGCCGCCACCGCTTCCGACCCGGCCGCCATGCAGTTCATCGCCCCCTATGCCGGCTGCACCATGGGCGAGTTCTTCCGCGATACCGGCCGCGACGCCTTGATCGTCTATGACGACCTGACCAAGCAGGCCTGGGCCTATCGCCAGATCTCCCTGCTGCTGCGCCGCCCGCCGGGCCGCGAAGCCTATCCCGGCGACGTGTTCTACCTGCACTCCCGTCTGCTGGAGCGTTCCGCCCGGGTCAATGCCGACTACGTGGAAAAGTTCACCAACGGCGCGGTCAAGGGCCAGACCGGCTCCCTCACCGCCCTGCCGGTGATCGAGACCCAGGCCGGCGACGTGTCCGCCTTCGTGCCGACCAACGTGATCTCCATCACCGACGGCCAGATCTTCCTGGAATCCGATCTGTTCAACGCCGGTATCCGCCCCGCCATCAACGCCGGTCTATCCGTATCCCGCGTCGGCGGCGCCGCCCAGACCAAGGTGATCAAGAAGCTGGGCGGCGGTATCCGTCTCGCCCTGGCCCAGTATCGGGAACTGGCGGCCTTCGCCCAGTTCGCCTCCGACCTGGACGAGGCCACGCGCAAGCAGTTGGAGCGCGGCAAGATGGTGACCGAGTTGATGAAGCAGTTCCAGTACTCGCCCATGAACGTGGCCGAGATGGCAGTGACCCTGTTCGCGGTGAACCGCGGCTACATGGACGACGTGGAAGTGAGGCGCGCCCTGGCGTTTGAATCCGCCCTGCAGTCCTTCATGAAGGGTAAGTACGCCGCCATCCTGGACAAGATCCAGAGCACCGGCGATCTGGACGGCGAGACCGAGAAGCAGTTGTCTGCTGCCATCGACGACTTCAAGTCCAGCGCGGCTTACTGAGCGGAGTAAATAGAGCATGGCTGCCGGCAAGGAAATTCGCACCAAGATCAAGAGCGTGGAAAACACGCGCAAGATCACCCGCGCCATGGAAATGGTGGCGGCTGCCAAGATGCGCAAGGCGCAGGAGCGCATGCGTCATGCGCGTCCTTATGCGGAAAAGATCGGTCGCGTCGCCGCCCACTTCAGCCAGGCCCATCCCGAATATCGCCATCCCTTCGTGGTGGCGCGGGATGTGGTCAAACGCGTGGGCATCATCGTCGTGACCACCGACAAGGGCCTGTGCGGCGGCCTCAACACCAACGCCCTGCGCCTGGCCTTGAACAAGCTCAAGACCTGGGATGAAGAGAAGCTGGAAGTAGATGTCTGCGTCATCGGCAACAAGGGGCTGGGTTTCATGCAGCGCCTGGGCGCCAACGTGGCTTCCCAGCTCACCGGCCTGGGCGACACCCCGCACATGGAAAGGCTCATTGGCCCGGTGCAGGTGATGCTGGACGCTTACAAGGAAGGTCGCATCGACACCCTGCATCTGATTTACAGCCGCTTCATTTCGACCATGAAGCAGGAGCCGGCCATCAAGCAGCTCCTGCCCCTGTCGGGAGAAGAGGCGGTGGAAAAGGCCGAGCATCATTGGGATTACATCTACGAGCCCGAAGCCCATGTGGTGGTGGACGGCCTCATGGTGCGTTACATCGAGGCGCTGATTTACCAGGCCGTGGCGGAAAACATGGCATGCGAGCAGTCCGCGCGCATGGTGGCCATGAAGTCCGCGTCCGACAACGCCAAGAGCGTGATCGAAGAGCTCAAGCTGGTCTACAACAAGACCCGCCAGGCCGCGATCACCCAAGAGCTCTCCGAGATCGTCGCCGGTGCGGCGGCCGTTTAAGAATTCGATATCAGCTAGGAAAATACAGCCATGACCGAAGGAAAAATCGTACAGATCATCGGCGCGGTGGTGGACATGGAGTTCCCCCGTGGGGCGCTGCCCAAGGTCTATGACGCCATCAAGATGGACAGCCCGCCGCTCACCTTCGAGGTGCAGCAGCAGCTGGGAGACGGCATCGTCCGTACCATCGCCATGGGCTCCACCGACGGCCTCAAGCGCGGCTCCGTAGTCAAGAGCACCGGCGCCGCCATCTCCGTGCCGGTAGGCAAGGCCACCCTGGGCCGCATCATGGACGTGCTGGGCGAACCGGTGGACGAAGCCGGTCCGGTCAATGCCGACACTCGCATGCCCATCCACCGGAAGGCCCCGGCCTATGCCGACCAGGCCGCTTCGGTGGAAATCCTGGAAACCGGCATCAAGGTGATCGACCTGATCATGCCCATCGCCAAGGGCGGCAAGGTCGGCCTGTTCGGCGGCGCCGGCGTGGGCAAGACGGTGACCCTGATGGAACTGATCCGCAACATCGCCGTGGAACACTCGGGCTTCTCCGTGTTCGCCGGCGTCGGCGAGCGCACCCGGGAAGGCAACGACTTCTATCACGAGATGAAGGAAGGCGGCGTGCTGGACAAGGTGGCCCTGGTCTACGGTCAGATGAACGAGCCGCCGGGCAACCGTCTGCGCGTGGCGCTGACCGGCCTCACCATGGCTGAGTACTTCCGCGACGAAGGCCGCGACGTGCTGTTCTTCGTCGACAACATCTACCGCTACACCCTGGCCGGTACCGAGGTGTCCGCCCTGCTGGGCCGTATGCCTTCCGCCGTGGGCTATCAGCCCACCCTGGCCGACGAGATGGGTCGCCTGCAGGAGCGCATCACCTCCACCCGCACCGGCTCCATCACCTCCTTCCAGGCCGTGTACGTGCCCGCCGACGACTTGACCGACCCTTCCCCGGCCACCACCTTCGCCCACTTGGACGCCACTCTGGTGTTGTCTCGTCAGGTGGCCGAGCTGGGCATCTACCCCGCGGTGGATCCCCTGGACTCCACCTCGCGCCAGCTGGATCCCCTGGTGGTGGGCGAGGAGCACTACAACGTGGCCCGCTCGGTACAGGCCACCCTGCAGCGCTACAAGGAATTGCGCGACATCATCGCCATCCTGGGCATGGACGAGTTGTCCCCCGAGGACAAGTTGGCCGTGGCCCGTGCCCGCAAGATCCAGCGTTTCCTGTCCCAGCCCTTCTTCGTGGCGGAAGTATTTACCGGCGCCCCGGGCAAATACGTCAGCCTCAAGGACACCATCGCCAACTTCAAGGCGATCGTCGAGGGTGAATACGACCACCTGCCCGAGCAGGCCTTCTACATGGTCGGCACCGTCGACGAAGCCGTCGAAAAAGCCAAGACCATCCAGTAAGGAAACGCCACCATGGTCATGACCATCCATGTCGATATCGTCAGCGCGGAAGCTGCCATCTACTCGGGACTCGCCGAGTTCGTGGTGGTGCCCGCCGAGATGGGCGAGGTGGGGATCTATCCGCGCCACACCCCCCTGCTCACCCGCCTGAAGCCCGGTTCCGTGCGCATCAAGTCACCGGACAAGGCGGAAGAGGATCTGTTCTACGTCTCCGGCGGCATCCTGGAAGTTCAGCCCGGCGTTGTCACCATCCTGTCCGATACCGCCGCGCGTGGTGCCGACCTGGATGAGGCGCGGGTGCTGGAAGCCAAGCGTGGTGCGGAAGAAGCCATGAAGAACCGCAGCTCCGCCATGGATTACGCGCGCGCCCAGGCCGAACTGGCCGAGGCCGTGGCCCAGCTCGCGGCGATTCAAAAGTTGCGCAACATCAAGCACTGAGCGGTTTTTCAGGCAGTGAAACGGCAGCCTGGCGCTGCCGTTTTTCTTTTCCGGCGCCGGACAAAGCCATAAACGCCTGTTTATACTTACGCGCGTTGTTGCCCACTCTTGTGCCAATGTCTATTCCCATCAACGTCGTCATCCTCGCCGCGGGCAAAGGCACCCGCATGAAGTCGGACCTGCCCAAGGTCCTCCACCCCCTGGCCGGTAAGCCTCTCCTAGCCCACGTCCTCGCCGCCGCCGATAGTCTCGCACCCCAGACCATCTGCGTGGTCTATGGCCATGGCGGCGAGATGCTGCCCCAGCGCATGGCCCGGGAAGATCTGGCCTGGGCCAGGCAGGAGCCCCAGCTGGGCACCGGCCATGCGGTGCAACAAGCCATGCCCCATCTCGCCCAGGACGGCATTGCCCTGATTTTGTATGGAGACGTGCCCCTGATCCGCCCGGAGACCTTGCAGGAGATGCTGGTCATCGCCCGCGACGGCGCCATCGCCCTGCTAACGGTGCGGCTGGCCAATCCCGCCGGCTACGGGCGCATCGTGCGCAATAGCCAGGGTCAGGTGGAGCGCATCGTCGAGCACAAGGACGCGAGCGCCGAAGAGCTGGCCATCAACGAGGTGAACACCGGCATCCTGTGCCTGCCCGCGGGCAAGCTGGCCGGCTGGCTGGCGCGGCTCCGCAACGACAACGCCCAGGGCGAGTATTACCTGACCGATGTCATCGGCATGGCCGCGGCGGAAGGCGAGCGGGTCATTCCCTGCCATCCCGCCGCCGAGTGGGAAGTACTGGGGGTGAACAGCCGGGCCCAGCTGGCCGGGCTGGAACGCATGCACCAGCACACCGTGGCGGAAGCCCTCATGACCCAGGGCGTCACCCTGATCGATCCGGCGCGTCTGGACGTGCGCGGCGAGCTGAGCTGCGGGCGCGACGTGCTGATAGACGTCAACTGCGTGTTCGAGGGCCGCGTCACCCTGGGCGATGGCGTGCAGGTGGGCGCCAACTGTGTGCTCAAGGACGTGAGCCTGGCGGCCGGCGTGCAACTACAACCCTTCTGCCATCTCGACGGCGCGAAGGTCGGCGCCGACGCCCGTATCGGCCCGTTCAGCCGCCTGCGCCCCGGCACCGAGCTGGCGGACGAGGCCCACATCGGCAACTTTGTCGAGATCAAGAACAGCCAGGTGGGCTTCAATTCCAAGATCAACCACCTGTCCTACGTCGGCGACGCCACGGTGGGCAGCAAGGTCAACATCGGCGCCGGCACCATCACCTGCAATTACGACGGTGCCAACAAGCACCGCACGGTGATCGAGGACGGCGCCTTCATCGGCTCCGATACCCAGCTGGTGGCCCCGGTCACCGTGGGCAAGGGCGCGACCCTGGGGGCCGGTACCACCCTGACCCGGGACGCGCCAGCGGGAGAACTGACCCTGTCGCGCACCAAGCAAGTCACCATCCCGGGCTGGCAACGGCCCGTCAAAAAGAAATAATCGGAGAATACCCATGTGCGGCATCGTCGGCGCCATCGCCCAACGTAACATCGTGCCTATCCTGCTCGAGGGCCTGCAAAGGCTGGAATACCGGGGTTACGACTCCGCCGGCCTGGCGGTACGCGGTGAAGACGGCGCCATGCGCCGCATCCGCTCCGTGGGCAAGGTGGCCGCCCTGCGCAAGCTGGTGGAAGTCACCCCCATCCCCGGCGACATGGGCATCGCCCATACCCGTTGGGCCACTCACGGCATGCCGGCGGAGCGCAACGCCCACCCCCACATGAGCGGTGAACAGGTGGCGGTGGTGCACAACGGCATCATCGAGAACCACGCCGAGTTGCGGGCGGAATTGCGCGCCCAGGGCTACGCCTTTACCTCCGAGACCGACACCGAGGTGATCGCCCACCTCCTGGCCCATATCCTGGAGTCCGAGACCGACCTGCTACACGCCGTGCAAACGGCGGTGAAGCGGCTGGTGGGGGCTTATGCCCTGGCGGTAGCCAGCCCCGCCGACCCGGATCGTCTGGTGGTGGCCCGGGCCGGTAGCCCCCTGGTGGTGGGATTGGGCTTGGGCGAAAACTTCATCGCCTCCGACGTGTTCGCCCTGCTGCCGGTGACCCAGCGCTTCATGTTCCTGGAAGAGGGCGATGTGGCCGAGATCCGCCGCGACGGTGTCTACGTTCGGGATGCGGCCGGCACGCCGGTCGAGCGGCCCGAGCGCATCTCGCAAATCTCCGCTTCCACCGCCGACAAGGGCCCCTACCAGCACTACATGCTCAAGGAGATCCATGAGCAGCCCGCGGTGATCGCCGAGACCCTGGAAGGCCGCATCCACAAGGGCCGCCTGCTGGAGGAGAGCTTCGGCCACAAGGCCCAGGAGCTGTTCGACCAGACCCGGGGCGTGCACATCATCGCCTGCGGCACCAGCTACCACGCCGGCCTGGTGGCCAAGTACTGGCTGGAAGAAGTGGGCGTGCCCTGCGCCGTGGAAGTGGCCAGCGAATACCGCTACCGCAAGGTGGTGGTGCCCCCCGGCACCCTGTTCCTGTCCATCTCCCAGTCCGGTGAGACCGCCGACACCCTGGCCGCCCTGCGCGGCATCCGGGAGGCGGGCTATATCGGCTCCCTGACCATCTGCAACGTGCCGGAATCCTCCCTCACGCGCGAGTCCGACGTGGCCCTGATGACCCGCGCCGGCCCCGAGATCGGCGTGGCCTCCACCAAGGCCTTCACCACCCAGCTCACCGCCCTGCGCCTGGTGACGATTGCACTCGCGCGGCGCCGCGGCCTGACGCCGGAACGTGAAGCCGTGTTGGTGAACGAACTGCAAGCCCTGCCGCGCCAGGTGGAGGTGGTGCTGGAGCTGTCCGACGCCATCAAGGGCATGGCCGACGCCTTCGCCGACAAGCATCACGCCCTGTTCCTGGGGCGCGGGCCGTTCTACCCCATCGCCCTGGAAGGCGCCCTGAAGCTCAAGGAGATCTCCTACATCCACGCCGAGGCCTATCCCGCCGGCGAGCTCAAGCACGGCCCCCTGGCCCTGGTGGACGCCGACATGCCCGTGGTCTGCGCCCTGCCGGACGACCCCCTGCTGGACAAGGTGCTGTCCAACCTCCAGGAGGTGCGCGCCCGGGGCGGCGAGCTGTTCCTGTTCTCCGACCACAACGTCAAGATCGAGCTGGACCGTTTCCAGAACCTCACCCTGGCCGACATCCACCCCAGCACCGCCCCCATCGTCTACAGCGTGCCCCTGCAACTGCTGGCCTACCACGTGGCGGTGCTCAAGGGCACCGACGTGGACCAGCCGCGCAACCTGGCCAAGTCCGTGACGGTGGAATGAGCGCCCGCGCGCCCCATGCAAATGCGGCACAGGGAAAGGCCGGAATCCGCAAGGTTTCCGGACGAATCATATTGCGCGGGGAGGGGGAGCCCAGTACGCTCTCGGGCTGATTCCGGAGGAGAAGCAAGACATGGCGGTCGTGGCGGTGTTCAACCAGAAAGGTGGGGTAGGCAAGACCACCACCACCCTTAACGTCGCGGCTTCCCTGGCGCTGTTGGAACGCAAACCGGTGGTCATCGACCTGGACCCCCAGGCCCACGTCAGTCTGGCCCTGGGTGTGAAGCATCTGCCGGGCAATGCCTCTGCGGCCGCGTTCTTCCGCGAGCAGGTGCCCATGGATCGGCTCATACGCCGCCTTGCCAGCGGTCTGCGCCTGTTGCCGGGACACCCCGACCTGGCCAAGGTCGATGCCCTGCTGGGCTCCACCCCCGGTGTGGCGGGCACCCTGAAAAAAGGCATCGAAGCCTCCTTGGCCAGCGATGGTGCCCCCATCCTGGTCGATTGCGCCCCGGCCCTGGGGGTGCTCTCCCTCAACGCCTTGTTCGCGGCGGACCGGGTGCTGATCCCGGTGACCTCGGACTTCCTCGCCATCCAGGGGCTGAATCGTCTGGACCTGGCCTTGAACGTGCTGGAAGGCCCCTTGAAACGGCGCATCGAACGCCGCGTGGTGCTCACCCGTTTCGACGAAGCCAAACCCCAGTGCCGGGATGCCCTGGCGTCCCTCAAGGCTCGCTACGGCGACCAGGTGTGCGAGACCCGCATTTCGGAAGACCCGGCCTTGTCCGAAAGCCCGGCCCACGGTATGGATATCTTCGCCTATTCCGCCGACAGCCCCGGCGCCCATGACTACCGGCTCCTGACCATGGAGCTGCTGTCCAAGGGCTTTTTCCAATAAATCGAATAACCGTATTCGAGGTGGAGCCGGCCCTTCGCTACGCCCAAACTGCGGGCTACTCAGGGCGAACGGAGACTCACCCGGGCGGTAAGCTACCGTTCATGCTGAGTAGCCTTGCCAGGCAAGGCGTATCGAAGCGCAACCCAGACTCAAGAGCGGTTTTTTGGATAACCCTGATTTTCGATCCGCCAGCATGAGCAACGCCGACTGGCTCGCCCGCAGCCGCGCCGCCCTGTGGCACCCCTGTACCCAGATGAAGCATCTGGAACAGGTGCCGCCCCTGCCCATCGCCCGGGGCGAGGGGCCCTGGCTCATCGACTACGAGGGGCGCCGCTACCTGGACGCCATCTCCTCCTGGTGGGTCAACCTGTTCGGCCATGCCAACCCGCGCATCAACGCCGCCATCACGGACCAACTGGGCCGGATCGAGCACGTCATCCTGGCCGGTTGCACCCATGCCCCGGTGGTGGAACTTTCGGAACGTCTGGGCAAGCTCACCGGTCTCGGCCACCCCTTCTATGGTTCCGACGGCGCATCGGCGGTCGAGATCGCCCTCAAGATGAGCTTCCACTTCTGGCGCAATATCGGCCAGCCGGCGAAGACCGGCTTCGTCAGCCTGCAAGACGGCTACCACGGCGAGACCCTGGGCGCCCTATCGGTCACCGACATGGCCCTGTTCAAGGACACCTACGCCCCCCTGCTGCGCGCCACCCACCAGGTCATGAGCCCGGACTGGCGCAGGGCCGGAGAGGGGGAGTCGGCGGAGGCTTACGCCCTGCGCGCCGCCACCAGCCTGGAGAATTTCCTGGCCGAATGCGCCGACACCACTGCCGCCGTCATCCTGGAGCCGCTGGTCCAAGGCGCCGCCGGCATGGCCATGTACCACCCCATCTATCTCGCCTGCGTACGGGAGATGTGCGACCGCTACCGGGTACACCTGATCGCCGACGAGATCGCCGTGGGCTTCGGCCGCACCGGCACCTTGTTCGCCTGCGAACAGGCCGGCATCCGCCCGGATTTCCTGTGCCTGTCCAAGGGCATCACCGGCGGCTACTTGCCGCTGTCCTGCGTGCTCACCACCGACGCCATCTACGCCGCCTTTTACGATGACGCCACGGCCCGGGGCTTCCTGCATTCCCACTCCTACACCGGCAACCCCCTGGCCTGCCGGGCGGCCCTAGCGGTGCTGGACATCTTCGAACAGGACGACGTGATCGCCGCCAATCGGGACAAGGCGGCCCAATTCACGCGGCATTTGGCGGAAGTGATGGCTCACCCCCGTGTCTCCCACTTTCGCCACACCGGCATGATCTGGGCCTTCGATGTGCGGGACGCGGACCCCGGTTTTGCCCGGGATTTCCACCTGGGGGCCTTGCAACGCGGCGTGTTCCTGCGTCCCATCGGCAACACGGTTTATTACATGCCGCCCTACGTGATCGAGGAGGCGGAGATGGCCCTCATGGCCAGCGTGACCCTCGACCTTTTGAACCTGCTCTGACTTCTGGAAGCGTCCCATGCCCCGCCTATTCGTGCTCCTTCTTGCCTTGCTCCCGTTCCCCGCCCTCGCCGCCGAGGCCGACCATCACCACGGCCAGTCTCTGGAAAACCGCATGCCGCTTGCCTTGAACGCGGAGGAGGCCGCCTACCTGCGTCAGGAAATGCGCACCTTCCTCGCCGGGGTGCAAAAGATTGTCACCAGTGCTGCCGCCAACGACATGACGACGGTGGCCGCAACCGCCCAGTCCCTCGGCATGGCATCCGCCCACGAAGTCCCCGCCGGTCTGCGCCAGAAGCTGCCCTTGGCGTTCAAGCACCTGGGCAACGCCACCCATATCGGCTTCGACGACTTGGCCCGGGACGCCGCCAGCATGGCCGATGCCAACCTGACCATGAAGCAACTCGGCCAGGTGATGAGCAACTGCGTTTCCTGCCACGCCACCTTCAGGATCGATGTGGCGTTCGGCTCCCAGCATTGACCCGCTTGATCAAGCTACACACGCGCAGCGGACAAGCCGGGCTTCACCGCGACATAATTCGTGTCTCTAGATAACCGATGATGCGAGATGGCCGCCTTACTTGAAGCGTATCGCGCCGGCTTGCTCGGCCGGCAACACTGGCTTCCCAACATTGTTTCGGGCGTCATCGTCGGCGTCGTCGCGCTACCGCTGGCCATGGCTTTCGCCATCGCTTCCGGGGCGAAACCGGAACAGGGCATTTACACGGCCATCATCGCCGGCTTCCTGGTGTCGACCTTGGGCGGCAGCCGCTTGCAGATCGCCGGCCCCACCGGCGCCTTCATCGTCATCCTTGCCAGCATCACGGCGAAATACGGCATCGAGGGCTTGCAGATCGCCACCCTCATGGCGGGCGTCATGTTGCTGCTGCTCGGCCTGGCGCGCATGGGGAGCATCATCAAGTTCATTCCCGATCCGGTGATCGTCGGCTTCACCGCGGGTATCGGCATCATCATCTGGGTCGGCCAGTGGGGCAATTTTTTCGGCCTCCCCGCCGTGTCCGGCGAGCACTTCCACGAGAAGCTGTGGCACTTGCTGCAAGCGTTGCCCCTCCTGCATGGAACGACGACGGCCTTGGCCGTGGTTTCCATCGTGCTGGTGCTCTATGCGCCCAGGGTGCCGGGCTTGAAACGGGTGCCGGGGCCGCTGGTTGCGCTGGTCGTGGCTACCTTACTGCAGGCGATCTTCCACTTCCCGGGTGTCCAGACCATAGGCAGCGCCTTCGGCGGCATTCCGCAAGGTCTGCCCGCGTTCCAATTCCCGGACGTCACGGCCAAGCAGATCATCGAACTGATCGGCCCGGCGTTCACCATCGCCATGCTGGGCGCCATCGAATCGCTGCTATCCGCCGTGGTGGCCGACGGCATGGCGGGGACGCGCCACAACTCGAACCAGGAGTTGGTCGGCCAGGGCATCGCCAACATCGCCGCGCCGTTGTTTGGCGGTTTCGCCGCCACCGGCGCGATCGCGCGCACCGCGACCAACATCCGCAACGGCGGCACCAGTCCGCTTGCGGGCATCGTCCATGCGTTGACGCTGCTTCTCATCCTGCTGTTCCTCACACCCTTGGCGGTCAATGTGCCGCTCGCCGCTCTGGCCGCCATCCTGTTCGTGGTGGCGTGGAACATGAGCGAGGCCAAGCACTTCGCCAAGATGATCCGACGCGCCCCGCGCGCCGACGTGGCGATCCTGCTGGTGACGTTTTTCCTGACGGTCTTTGCCGATCTGGTGGTGGCCGTCAACATCGGTGTCATCCTGGCCATGCTGCACTTCATGCACCGGATGGCGACCAGCGTCGAGGTCAGGCAGGCGACGGAACAGGAGTTGATGCAGGAGTTCGCCCACCAGGGGATGACGCATCTGCCCGCTGGTGTGCTGGTCTACTCGGTGGACGGACCGTTCTTCTTCGGCGCTGTGGAGAACTTCGAACGTGCCTTGGCGGGCACCCATACCGACCCGCGCGTGCTCATCATCTGGTTGCGTTGGGTGCCCTTCATCGACATCACCGGCCTGCAAACCCTGGAGGAGGTCATCCGCGATCTGCATAAGCGCGGGGTGAGAGTGATGCTGTCCGGCGCCAATGAACGGGTGCAAGGCAAGCTGGAGAAGGCCGGGATCATCGATCTGGTCGGCGCGGATAACTGCTTCAAGGATTCCCGTCTGGCCCTGGGCGCCTGCCTCGCCTTGGTCGAGCACGACAAGCAGACGGCGTAGGCCCGCATGTCTTAGGCGCTGCCGGCGCCGAGCCCGCAACGGACTCCCGACACCCTACCGGCTGTGCTTCCGCGCGGGTCTCGGCCAGGGGCGCCCAGAAACAATCGCTTACATAACTGGAATGGTTTGTTACCGACCGGATGCATTCATCCTGTACCTTGAAATTGTTCCCCCATCAAAGCCCTGACGGCCATGCGGCGGGCACGAGGGACGGAGGCATGGTCAATGGTTAGGAGGTAATAGAAATGAAACGCCAATCGATGATGTTGATTTCCCTGTTGGGTGTGGCCTTGATGACCAGTGCTTCGGTGTTTGCACAAGGCGGGCAGGGCGGTATGGGCGTCCCGGGCGGTATGGTTGATCCACCCGCCGTGATGCAGCAGGATCGTCTGCAGACCCAGACCCAGACCAGGGATCAGTTGCGTATCCACCAGGAACCGCTGTTGAGCGTGGATCAGGATCAGGACCAGGATAAAGACCAGTTGCGTCTCCAGGACGGTCTCCAGGACAAGGATCAGGATCAATTGCGTGATCGTGACCGGATTCATGTGCCTCAATAAATGAAAGGGCGGGGCCCATCCCCCGCCCATTCGCGGCAATTCCATGCAGCAGTAAAAGATTAATGGTGACGTGCCCGCTCGTTGGTCGCGGGCACCTATTTATATAAGCCGGTGACGTTGACTAGGCTGGAGTCATATCCCGACAAGATTTGTCGACTATAGGGCTTCGCCCCTAAACTGGCGCATCGATTTCCAGAGTCCGCCATGCCTAACCACCTCGCCCTCGAAACCAGCCCTTACCTTCTGCAACACGCCGACAACCCGGTGGATTGGCAGGCCTGGGGGCCCCAAGCGCTGGAGCAGGCGCGCCGGGAGGACAAGCCCATCCTGCTGTCGGTGGGCTATTCCACCTGTCACTGGTGCCACGTCATGGCCCACGAGTCGTTCGAGGACCCGGCCGTGGCGGCGCTGATGAACCGGCACTTCGTCAACATCAAGGTGGACCGGGAGGAGCGCCCGGACCTGGACCAGATCTATCAGGCCGCCTTGCAGATGCTCACCGGCCGGGCCGGGGGCTGGCCCCTGACCATGTTCCTGACCCCGGACGGCACGCCCTTCTTCGGCGGCACCTATTTCCCCAAGGCGCCGCGCTACAACCTGCCGGGCTTCACCCAGTTGCTGGAGGGCGCGGCCCATGCCTACCAGGCCAAGCGCGGGGAGATCGAGGAGCAGAACGCCTCCCTCCTGGCCACCATGGCCGAAAGCCTGCCCGCGGCCAGGGCGGCCATGGACCTGGACAACGCCCCCATCCGCGCCGCCATCGCCGGCATCAAGCAGGG
>JBGSHR010000263.1:0-1825 GCA_041752155.1 Thiobacillaceae bacterium
TGGCGGGACCGGCGGTGAGCCTGGCCCTGGAGGGAGGCAAGCTGGTGGCCCGTGCCGGCGGCCAGACGGCCACCGGCCCCGAGTTGCCGGTCGCCAGCTGGAGCCATGTGGCGGTGACCCTGGGGCAGAAGCTGACCCTGTTCCTGAACGGCGATGCGGTGGCGGAAGCGGCGGCAGTCGCCCCGGATGCCCAGGTGGATGTGAAAGCTGGCCAGGGCTTCAAGGGCGAGATGGATGAGTTGAACATCGCCAATGTGGCGCGCACGCCGGACTGGATGCGCCTGGCCGCCCGGACCCAGGGCCTGGAGGCGGACAAGGTGCTGGTGCCGGGCGAGGAGGAGAGCGACGAGGGCGGCGGCGAGGCCTCCTACTTCGGCGTCATTCTGCAAAGCGTGACCCTGGACGGCTGGGTGGTGATCGGCATCTTGATGGTGATGCTGGGCATCAGCGTGCTGGTGATGGCGGTCAAGGCCCTGGTGGTGGGCAAGACCGACAAGGCCAACCAGGATTTCCTGGAGGCCTTCCATGGCCTCAAGAGCAAAGACACCGCCACCCTGGACGCGGATGACGATCCGGAGGACGCGGACCTGAAGGACGCCGGGCTGGCCTCCATGATGTTTGGCCATCACGACCATTTCCAGAACGCGACCTTGTATCGCATCTACCACGCCGGCATCCAGGAAGTGAAAAAGCGGACAGGCGACCGGGTTGGGGCGGAACTCTCTCCCCAGGCCTTGAATGCCATTCGCGCCACCCTGGACGGCACCATGGTGCGGGAGAACCAGAAGCTCAACAGTCTGATGGTGCTGCTCACCATCGCCATCTCTGGCGGTCCCTTCCTGGGGCTGCTGGGCACGGTGGTGGGGGTGATGATCACCTTCGCCGCCATCGCCGCGACGGGGGATGTGAACGTGGCGGCCATCGCCCCGGGTATCGCCGCCGCCCTGGTGGCCACGGTGGCGGGCCTGGCCGTGGCCATCCCGTCCCTGTTCGGCTACAACTACCTGGGTTCGCGCATCAAGGCCATCTCCGCCGACATGCATGTGTTCGTGGACGAGTACATCGCCCGCATCGCCGAAACCTACAGCCGTTAAGGGGCGGACATGGCCGAACTGCGCGAGGACAACGAGCCGTTTGACGATATCAACATCACGCCGATGCTGGATCTGGCCTATGTGTTGCTGGTGATCTTCATCATCATGACCACCGCCACGGTGCAGGGCATCAAGGTCAACCTGCCCAAGGCCAGCGCCACCCCCAGCCTGGCCAAGCCCAAGACCAAGGCGGTCACCATCGACGCCAACGGCCAGATCTACCTGGATACCTATCCGGTCAGCATGACCGAACTGGAAGGCCGGCTGCGCAGCTTCAAGGCCATCACCCCCGACCTGCCGGTGGTGATCAAGGGCGACGCCAAGATCCCGTACGAGAAGGTCATCGAGGTGATGGACCTATGCGGCCGGCTGGACATCACTCAACTGGGCCTGGTCACGGCCAAGCTGGTCAAGTAGTCATGGCCAAAAAGAAGTCCCTGCGCAGCCGACTGCCGGCCATCGCCGGCATGGCGTTCATGGCCCTGTTCACCCTGGGCGTGATCTTGCTGGTGCGCAACTTCATCCTCAATGCCGAGCCCCCGGAAAAGAACCGGGTGCAGACCATCTCCCTGATCAAGCCGCCGCCCCCCAAACCGCCGGAGGAAAAACCACCCGAGCCGGAGAAGGTGGAAGAGGTCAAGCAGGAGGAGGTGCAGTTGGATGCTCCGCCTCCGGATCAGCCCGCCAACGATGCGCCGCCCCCCGGCGAGCAGCTCGGCCTGGATGCGGAC